>NZ_JAJAFY010000027.1:0-69012 GCF_025384885.1 Photorhabdus kleinii | reverse complement strand
CATCAAAATTAAAAGAGAGACAATTTATACTCAATAGTCTCCCTCCAGATTATTGCTAATAACCAAACAACTAAATAGCAACCGGAGCCTTTATTCCTGGATGCGGGTCATAATCGACTATTTCAAAGTCGTCAAATTTATAATCAAAAAGTGATTCCGGTTTACGCTTTATCACCAATTTTGGCAGTGAACGTGGCTCACGGCTGAGTTGTAACTTTGTCTGCTCCATATGGTTGCTATAAAGATGGGTATCACCACCAGTCCAGACAAAATCACCCACTTCTAGATCACACTGTTGCGCCATCATATAAACCAGCAATGCATAGCTGGCAATATTGAACGGTAAGCCAAGGAATACGTCACAGGAACGCTGATAAAGCTGGCAGGAAAGTTTGCCATCCGCGACATAAAACTGGAAGAAAGCGTGGCATGGCGCTAATGCCATGTTATCTAGTTCACCAACGTTCCAAGCTGAAACAATGATCCTACGTGAATCTGGATCGCTTTTAAGTTGTTCCAGTACAGTTTTTAGTTGGTCAATCTGGCGACCATCCGCGGCCCCCCATGCGCGCCATTGCTTACCATATACCGGCCCTAAATCACCATTTTCATCCGCCCATTCATCCCAAATAGTCACTCCATTTTCATGCAGATATTTAATATTGGTATCACCATGCAGGAACCAGAGAAGTTCATGAATAATTGAGCGGATATGGCAACGTTTAGTTGTGACCAGCGGAAAACCATCCTGTAAATTGAAACGCATCTGATGCCCGAAAATCGAGAGTGTCCCCGTCCCAGTGCGGTCTGCTTTCGGAGTGCCCTCTGCAAGCACTCTTTTCATTAAGTCCAGATACTGTTTCATTTTACCTCTTGTACCTTATTACCTTGGTGTTTGTATGCCCATATCATCATTAATATTCCCGCCAGAATCATTGGTATAGAAAGAATTTGCCCCATACTGATCCCGTCGAATAAGCCCAGTTGCGCATCTGGTTGGCGGAAGAGTTCGACTATCACTCGGAAAATACCGTAGCCAATTAAGAATAAACCGGAAACACTGCCCATCGGCCGAGGTTTACGGATATATAAATTCAAAATAATGAACAGAACGATCCCTTCCAACACCATTTCATAAAGCTGTGAAGGGTGACGAGGCAGAACACCATATTGTTCAAGTACTGATAACAGTGAGGGATCTGTTGCAGCCAGTGCAATATCTTCACCACGGGAGCTTGGGAATAACATCGCCCACGGCGTATCCAATGTGACACGTCCCCACAACTCGCCATTAATAAAATTACCGATTCTCCCCATGCCTAAACCAAAAGGGACTAACGGGGCAATGAAGTCAGCAACTTGTAAGAAATGGCGTTTCGTTCTGCGGCCAAACCACCACATTGCGCAGATAACCCCCACTAAACCACCGTGGAAAGACATCCCACCATCCCAAACTTTAAACAAATAAAGGGGGTTATCGAGAAATGCCGGGAAATTATAAAACAGGACGTAACCTAGACGGCCACCGACAAATACGCCAGCAAACCCTGCATAAAGCAAGTTCTCTACTTCGTTTTTTGTCCAACCACTATTGGGTTTCGCTGCCCTGCGTGTCGCTAGCCACATGGCGAATACAAACCCAACCAGGTACATGAAACCATACCAATGGAGGGCTATTGGACCTATTGAAAAAATGACCGGGTCAATATTAGGAAATGCCAGGTAGCTGTTACTCATCTTTCCCCACTTAATATTTAGCGTTAATGCCCTAAGGCAATTGATTGAGAATCATAGCACAGGCCGTTAAACGGATTAAATGCCACCTCTGACCAAACCGCCCACCCCATGCTGCTCCATAAACGTTGCTGACAGCTCCTTTACTCTTAGGCTGGTTTCAGCTTGTAGTATTTCGGTCATTAATTTTTCAACCTGAGCCAGCTCCAGATGACGTAATAAATACTTAATTCTTGGCACACTACAACCACTCATACTCAAACTGCGATAGCCAAGACCAATCAATAACAGCGCTCCCATAGGGAAACTTGCCATTTCACCACAAATGCTGATCGTAAGACCTGCCCGCTGGCTATTTTCAAATACCAGTTTTAATGCCCGAATCACCGCCGGATGTAAGCAATCATAAAGAGAAGCGACGTGAGTGTTATTCCGATCCACTGCCAATAGATATTGTGTTAGGTCATTGGTGCCAATAGACACAAAATCGACTCTGTTTTTGAGTTGTGGCAACAGAAAAATCATCGAAGGAACCTCAATCATGACACCGAGCTGAGGCATAGATATTTGGCGCGCCAGCATTTGCTCGACTTCCTCTTTCGCTCTGTCTACCAATCGCTTAGCTTCATCAATTTCTTCTACACTCGTCACCATTGGCAGCAGGATTTTCAGGTTACCCATATCAGCGTTAGCTCTGAGCATTGCCCGCAGTTGGATAAGAAAAATCTCCGGTTGATCCAGCGTCACTCGTATACCACGCCATCCCAAACAAGGGTTCTCTTCGCTGATCGGCATATAGGGCAGTTGTTTATCCGCACCAATATCAAGTGTACGCAATACCACTGGCTTATCGGGAAATAATTGTAACATCTCCTGATAACGCGCTTTTTGTTCATCTTCTGATGGGAAACCACAGTGCAGCATAAAGGGTATTTCGGTGCGATAGAGTCCAACACCATCAATACTATTACTGATCTGCAACTCATATTTCAGGCTCAAACCCGCATTAAGCTGAACCAAAATGCGCTCGCCACTTTTTAACCGTGCTTCCTGCTCAACATCTCCCTCAGCCAATCTGCTAAGTGCTTTTTCTTCTTCGATAATCTGTTTATATTCCTGCGAAATCAGTGGCTCAGGTTCAATGAAAACTTCCCCACGGAAACCATCAAGAATTAGCATACGATTGTTCAGGAGTTCCGGCTGGACATCCGCCCCCATAATGGCCGGAATACCCATTGCTCGAACCAATATGGCAGAGTGTGAATGAGTAGCGCCATCACGAACAATAACCCCTGCTAACCTTTCCTGCGGCATTTCTGCCAATAGGTTAGCACTCAGTTCATCTGCAACCAGAATGAACCATTCAGGCCATTGATGGCTGGCAGTAAGTGAATCATCCAGATGAAATAATAATCGCTGTCCAAGTGCCCGTAAATCTGATGCTCTTTCCCGCATATAAGCATCCTGCAAGCAGGAAAATTGTTCTGCGTATTTCTCAATAACTTGTTTAACAGCCCATTGCGCAACAGAGCCCTGTTCAACACAGGAGAACAGATCTTGTTTCAACTGGGGATCATTCAAAAGGTAGGAATAAAGATCAAAAATCGCGGCGCTCTCTTTTTGAGAACCCGCGGTAAAACGTTTACTGAGCCGACGACATTCTGCTGTTGCATCTTCCAGTGCCTGAATTAAACGAGAACGTTCTGCTGCATGATCAAGGGTTGAGGCTTCAAAAATTTGGTCAAGTGAGGGTTGGGAGCAATCTTGCCATCCCTGAGCCATCACGATGCCATTGGAAATTGCCAATGCTTTAATTCTGGTCTGCCGATATCGACCAAACAAGCCTTTAGTCTGAGCTTGAGCAAGGATCACCGCGAGTTGTGTCGCAAGCGTCACCATAAAGGACTCTTCGGTTTCATTAAACAAGCGTTGTTCCTGCTGCTGAACGACCAAAACACCTTGCAACTGACGGTGGTAAACCACGGGAACGCCCAAAAAGGCGCGAAAGCTATCCTCTTTAACTTGAGGCAAATATTTGAAACTTGGATGGCTGCGGACATCCGCCAGATTAATCAGTTCAGACAATTGACCAACTTGCCCGACAACTCCTTCACCAAAAGCCAAACTGATAGTCCTTCCTCGGGGTTTCCTCAACCCTCGGGTTGCCATCAGGTAATAACACCGCCGTTGATGATCAGCAAGATAGATAGAACAGACATCCGTGCTCATTGCCAGACAGGTCTCGTTCACCAATAGCTCAAGCGCTTCGGCCAGATTGGTTGCCATAGCAACTTTTTCAACAATTTCCCGTAAACGCATGAGCATGGAACTCACCTAACTTCTTTTGCGGCGGTAAAAATACGAAGAACGTGGCAGAGATACGCTTTCCTGCATTGGCATTACAACCGAAGCAAACTCTTTCATCACGCGCCGATAAACATCACGCTTAAAAGAGACTACCTGCCGAACAGGATACCAATAGCTGACCCAACGCCAACCATCGAACTCCGGGGTATTACTGTGTTGCACATTAATATCTTCTTCATTACAGAGCAGTTGTAATAAAAACCATCGCTGCTTTTGACCAATACAGACAGGTCGTGTATCCCAACGCACCAAACGCTTGGGTAATTTGTAACGTAACCAATTACGAGTAGAGGCCAGAATGCGTACATCTTTCCGACCTAGCCCCACTTCTTCATACAGTTCCCGGTACATAGCCTGTTCTGGTGATTCCCCCGGATTAATTCCCCCTTGAGGAAATTGCCAGGAATGCTGCCCATAACGCCGGGCCCACAAAACCTGGCCTTGCCGATTACAAATTACAATTCCTACATTCGGGCGGTAGCCATCATCATCGATCACCAGACTACCTCGATAAACTAAATTTGAAAGATGACTAATTGTTTCACACTACCCTCAAGTGGTAAACCTCTATCATTGGACTTTGCAGTCGCTAGCTAAATCTCTACAATAGCGCCATCTCAACGGGGTGCTGGCTGTTTAAAACAGCCTTGCTGAGAGTAAACCCGCCGAACCTGATCCGGCTAATACCGGCGTAGGGATTTGAGCTGCTAACTATTTCACAGACGTTATCTTGCCGTTTAGCGCTTCCTCAAATCCTTTGCCAATCCTCTTAATTTAAGGAGAGCAAAGTGTTTAAGACGTTATTTTCCAAATTAATCGTACTGACAGCCCTATCAGCTCCTGCGTTGCTATTAAGTCAAGTTGTACAGGCCAAGCCAGTATTAACGGTCTATACCTATGATTCTTTTGCCACTGAATGGGGACCCGGGCCCGCAATTAAAAAAGCGTTTGAAGCTGAATGTCACTGTGAGCTGAAACTGGTTGCTCTGGAAGACGGTGTTTCCTTGCTCAATCGCCTAAGAATGGAGGGCAAGCGTACTGCTGCCGATATTATTCTTGGGTTGGATAACAACTTGATTCAAGCAGCCCAACAAACGGGGCTGTTTACTGAAAGTCAAGTAGATACCAGCAAACTGACACTGCCGGTGTCATGGAATAACAAGGTATTCATTCCTTATGACTATGGCTATTTTGCCTTCATTTACAACAAAAAGACTTTACCAAACCCGCCAAAAAGCATGGATGAGCTAATTAACAGCCACAATAACTGGAAAGTGATTTATCAAGATCCTCGCACCAGCACACCGGGGCAAGGTTTGCTGTTATGGATGCAGAAAATTTACGGTGATGATGCCCCACAAGCCTGGCAAAAACTGGCAAAGAAAACGCTGACCGTTACCAAGGGCTGGAGCGAAGCTTATGGTCTGTTCCTCAAAGGAGAAGGCGATCTGGTGCTGAGTTACACCACTTCACCGGGTTACCACCTGTTATCTGAGAAGAATGACAATTACGCTGCGGCTACATTCAGTGAAGGTCATTACCTTCAAATCGAAGTGGCCGCACAACTGGCCTCCAGCAAGCAACCGGAACTTGCTCAGAAATTTATGCAGTTTATGCTGACTCCAACTTTCCAACAGGAAATTCCAACCACTAACTGGATGTATCCGGTCATTGATATCCCACTCCCGGAAGTATATTTGCAGCTTTCCATACCCGCAAAATCTCTACAATATCGCGCGGAAGAAGTCGCAAAATACCGTAACCAATGGATTCGTACATGGCAAAGCGCTGTCAGCCGCTGATAGCCGGATGGCTGTTACCGGGGGCGATTGCCGCCGGTTTTTTACTGTTGGTCGCCTTACTGGCATTCGGAACGCTCTGGTTTAATTCACCTGCAAGTGACTGGTATTTATTGATAGAAGATCGCTATTTGTGGCACGTGGTACGCTTCACATTCTGGCAAGCCTTTTTATCAGCGCTATTTTCTGTTATTCCGGCTATTTTTCTTTCCAGAGCACTCTATCGCCGTCATTTTCCAGGCCGAACCCTCTTTCTGCGCCTGTGCGCTATGACGCTGGTTTTGCCCGTGCTAGTCGCTCTATTCGGCATTCTGACGGTTTATGGCAGAGCCGGCTGGCTGGCTCAGTTCTGCAAATGGATCGGCATCGATTACCACTTCACCCCTTACGGTTTACCAGGCATTTTGCTGGCACATATTTTCTTTAATATGCCACTGGCAATACGGCTTTTACTGCAATCGCTGGAAAACATTGCGGTGGAACAACGGCAATTAGCGGCGCAGCTAGGTATGAATGAATGGCAACATTTCCGTTTTGTTGAATGGCCTTATCTACGCCGCCAGATCCTGCCCACTGGCGCACTGATTTTTATGCTCTGTTTCGCCAGTTTTGCTACTGTGCTGGCGTTAGGTGGCGGACCTGCTGCAACAACTGTCGAACTGGCAATCTATCAAGCGTTAAGCTATGACTACGATCTTAACCGTGCCGCGTTACTGGCGTTAATTCAGATTACCTGCTGCCTTGGCCTTGTGCTCCTCAGTCAGAAACTTAACAGTGCTCTATCTGTCGGCTACAGCAACCAACAGCAATGGCGTAATCCACAGGATACTTTGTTGAGAAAAATCTGCGACAGTCTGTTAATTATCGCAGCATTATTACTACTCGTGCCACCATTACTGGCGGTTGTCGTGGATGGCCTTAACAGCGGGTTGCTTAACGTATTACGCCAGCCTGCATTGTGGCAAGCATTTATCACCTCAGCGGTGATTGCTTTAGGCGCGGGGTTATTATGTGTTTTATTCACTATGATGCTGCTGTGGAGCAGCCGTGAGCTGTACCTGCGTTATTCTCCTCACTGGGGACAAGCAATGGAGATGAGTGGTTTGTTGATCCTCTCTACGCCAGGCATTGTATTGGCAACAGGATTCTTTCTGTTGCTCAACGATACCGTCGGCCTGCCCCGTTCACCCTACGGTCTGGTGATTTTAACCAACGCACTGATGGCAATTCCCTATGCACTGAAAGTTCTGGATAATCCAATGAAAGATCTGGCGGCTCGCTATAATCCACTGTGTCGCTCCCTGAATATTCAAGGTATTAACCGACTACGCTGGATTGAACTAAAAGCACTAAAAGTTCCGCTGGTACAAGCGCTGGCCTTTGCTTGTGTCCTTTCCGTTGGAGATTTTGGCATTGTCGCGCTGTTTGGTAATGAAGATTTCCGTACCCTGCCCTTCTACCTCTATCAGCAAATTGGGGCTTATCGTAGTCAGGATGGCGCGATCACTGCCTTATTGCTGTTATTGTTATGCTTTATGCTGTTTAGTTTACTTGAACGCTTACCGAGACCACGTAATGCTCAAACTTGAAAATCTGACTTACCGCAATGAACATCTGGCGATGCGCTTTGACTTGCAAATTCAGGCCGGAGAACGTATCGCAATCCTAGGCCCTAGTGGGGCGGGTAAAAGTACACTCCTGAACTTAATCGCCGGCTTCCAAACAGCAGAAAAAGGCTCCCTATGGCTGAACGGGGAAAATCATACCAGTACGTCACCTGCTCAACGCCCGGTTTCTATGTTGTTTCAAGAAAATAATCTCTTCTCTCATTTGACAATTGAGCAGAATATCGGACTAGGTTTACATCCCGGATTACGCCTTAATAGCATGCAGAAACAGACATTACAGCAAATAGTCTCTCAAGTTTCGTTGGAAAATTGTCTAACCCGTCTGCCAGCTCAACTTTCTGGTGGACAACGACAGCGAGCAGCATTAGCTCGTTGCCTAGTACGCCAGCAACCAATTTTATTACTTGACGAGCCTTTTTCAGCCCTAGATCCGGCACTGCGTAATGAAATGCTGGTATTACTGGAACAAGTTTGCCATGAACGCCAGCTTACATTATTGATGGTTTCCCATAATCTGGATGATGCCGCTCGTATAGCTGATCGCGCTCTATTAATTGTTGATGGCAATATTCATTATGACGGTTCAACAAATGCACTGGTTGCCGGTACTGTTTCTGAAGCTGCTATTTTGGGGAGGAAGGTCGCTTCTATTTAGGCGTTATTAATGTCATCGCTATCAAAATAAACGGGAACAGGATATGTGGAAATTAAATACTATTGCAATGAGGCAATGGAACGAGCAGGCTTTTAATATTAATAAAACTCGCCATAAAGGTTCAAATGAAACCTCTACTGGTATAGTTGCAATGCAGATAAGACATGTAGCCGATATGATGGGGTTTGATTCAAACACATTAACCACTAGGGATCAGTTAGAAATTGCAACTTGCCTACAACTTGATGAATTTAATATTAAAATGGTCGCTCGACATTTAAAGGATTTAATTCTCTATGATTATCCTAATGCAGATACTAGCAACTTAACAAAAGAACAGTATATTATGGTGGGTTCTAGATATAATCGAGGAATAACAAGAAAAAAAGACGATTTTATTAAAGCAATTTACAAATCAAAAGGGCAAAGGACATTAGCTGAAGATGAATGGGTCTCATACGGAGAAGCTGTATATAATCGACTAGATCATATAGATAATTTATTGAATAGATAAAAATGAAAATAAAATTTACAGATATTATAACATTCGTAGTATTGTCATTCTTATCTTTCCTTATTATTAACGGATTTGCCTTTAATATTAAGGAACCTTATTTCGATTTTGGTTATGTTGATTGTGAACTTTGGCAATATAAAGAAGGCGGCATTGATATAATAACTCCTTTATTTATTTTAACTCCGCTTATCCCTTTTTATATTGCATGTTTCTACAAATCATTCGTTTTATTTAAAAAAAACAAAGTCAGATCTGTGATTTACTTCGTTTTTTCCGCTGTCTTTGTTCTTTATTGGTTCTATACTTACTACGCTAGATTTATGCTTTATTGCTAGACGGGATAAGCGTAATGATGTCTAACCTAGCGGTTTTATAAGTTTAACCCGCCTTTTAACTTTATTATAACCCCCATAAATAACTTAAACTTACAAGAACAAAAATAATATCTATACCCAATGGATTTCAAGATGCAGCGCGACGGCAAGGGAGCGAATCCCGGGAGCATAGATAACGATGTGACCGGGGTGAGTGAGTGCAGCCAACAAAGAGGCAACTTGAAAGATAACGGGTATACATCACATCACGATATAGCGAGTTCAAACAACTGTACAAATAACCATTATCTAATGCTATATTTGTGGTCATTTTCAACAAATATAAGCGCCTGCCTCTATATGCAACAGAATCATGCTGAACAAGGTTTTATACTGACACGCCATTGGCGGGATACTCCCTCGGGTATTGAGGTGGAATACTGGCTGGTGACAGATCAGGGGCCACGTCATATAAAAATTCTTCACCAACAAGCTGTTGCTTTTATCTTGCAAGTTAATATGCCGCAGGTGGAAAAAGTTCTGGCGCAAGAGCGCAACTACCATCTCCGCCCACTTTCATTGAAGGATTTCAATCGCCAGCCTGTTGCCGCACTTTATTGCCAGCAATATCGCCAATTACAACGAATTGAGAAAGTGCTACAGCAACAGGAAATTCAGGTTTATGAAGCAGATATCCGTCCACCAGACAGGTTTATGATGGAACGTTTTATCACTGCTCCCATCTGGTTCAGTCAGGCGCCTAATGGTAGCTATCAGATGAAACCTAACCCGGCTTATCGCCCAACATTGAAATGGGTATCCTTGGATATTGAAACCAGCCAACATGGAGAACTTTATTCCATTGGATTAGCAGGATGTGATCAGCAAAAAGTATTTATGCTTGGCCCTGCTAACGGTAATGAGCACCCGGTAAATTTTGATTTGGAATATGTAGCAAGTCGTCCGCAAATGCTGGAAAGACTCAACGAGTGGCTGGAAAAATATGACCCTGACGCCATTATTGGCTGGAACCTGATTCAGTTCGATCTGCGGATTTTACAAAAACATGCTGAACGTTACAGTGTTCCACTGAAATTTGGACGGGCCGGAGGGTTACTGGAGTGGCGGGAGCACGGCTTTAAACCGGGGCACTTTTTCGTTTCCACGGCCGGTCGGTTGATTATTGATGGTATTGAAGCACTGAAAACCGCTACCTGGAATTTTCCTTCTTTCAGTCTGGAATATGTCTCGCAAGAACTATTGGGCGAAGGCAAAGCCATTGATACACCCTATCAGCGTATGGATGAGATTGACCGCCGTTTCCAGCAAGATAAGCCCGCACTGGCACAATATAATCTGCAAGACTGTATTCTGGTAAACCAGATTTTCGATAAAACCCACTTAATGAAGTTCCTGTTGGAAAGGGCAACAGTTACCGGTCTCGCCGTAGATCGCAGTGGCGGTTCAGTCACCGCTTTCACCCATCTTTACATGCCAAAAATGCACCGCATCGGTTATGTTGCCCCAAATCCAGGCGGGAAGCCTGAAGATAACAGCCCCGGTGGTTTCGTGATGGATTCTCGCCCCGGCTTGTATGATTCAGTGCTAGTGCTGGATTATAAAAGTCTATATCCCTCGATTATCCGCACTTTTCTTATCGATCCTGTCGGTATGGTGGAAGGTCTGGCACAGCCGGACAGCGAGCATGCGGTTCCCGGTTTTCGCAATGCCTTCTTTTCCCGTATTCAGCACTGTCTGCCTGATATCGTGACGCAAATCTGGCATGAACGTGACGCAGCAAAAAAACAGCATAACGCCCCATTGTCACAAGCATTGAAGATCATCATGAACGCTTTCTACGGCGTTCTTGGGGCGGAGGGCTGTCGTTTCTTCGACCCACGCCTGACGTCTTCCATTACTATGCGCGGCCACGAAATTATGCTCCAGACCAGAAAGCTGATTGAATCTCAAAACTATCAAGTTATCTACGGTGATACAGATTCTATCTTTATATGGCTGAAACAGGCGCATGAAGAAGAACTGGCTCTCAGTATCGGCAAAGAACTTGCGCGATTCGTTAACCAATGGTGGCAAAAACACCTGCAAGAACATTTTGGGCTTAAAAGCACCCTTGAGTTGGAATTTGAAACTCACTATCGCCGTTTTCTGATGCCAACCATCCGTGGAGCTGAACAAGGCAGTAAAAAGCGTTATGCCGGTCTCAGTGATGACCGCATGGTCTATAAAGGTCTGGAAACAGTACGCACTGACTGGACACCTCTGGCGCAAAATTTCCAGAAGCAACTGTATTCACTGATTTTTCATGAACAACCTTATCAAGAGTTTATCCGTGGTTATGTTACCAGTACCCTAAAAGGAAAATTTGATGATAAACTAATCTACCGTAAAAGGTTGGGCCGTAAGTTGTCTGACTATCAGCGCAATGTACCACCCCATGTGAGGGCAGCAAGGCTGGCAGATGAATACAATCTGCAACATAACCGGCCCTTGCAGTACCAAAATGGGGGGTGGATAAGCTATGTCATGACACAATCCGGGCCGGAACCACTGGAAAATCTGCATTCATCACCAGACTATGATCACTATATCAATAAGCAACTTCAGCCTATCGCTGATGCTATCCTGCCGTTTTTACAGGATGATTTTATAACTTTACTCACCGGACAGATGGTAATGCCTTTTGGCTAATTACTATTTGGCTGATTACTATTTTTTGCAGGTGACGACCGGCTTTGCTTCCATTAACATATCGCCCCTTTGACGAGTGATAAGGGGATTGACGGGGTGTCTTGCTGTCTACCCATTATCTCCGTTAGATCAAATAAAAAGCTGTCGTCCTCCACCTATGAATAACATTATCTAACAGAAACTGAGTTAAAATTTATGCCATTTACCCTCGGTCAACGCTGGATCAGCGATACAGAAAGCGAACTTGGATTAGGAACCGTTGTTGCACTGGACGCACGAATGGTCACTTTGCTCTTTCCTGCCAGCGGTGAAAACCGCCTCTATGCACGCAATGATTCTCCTATTACCCGTGTTATGTTTAACTCGGGGGATGTTGTCACCAGCCATGAAGGCTGGCAACTCAAAGTAGATGAAATCCAACAAGAAAATGGCCTGCTGATTTATACAGGCACACGACTTGATACTCTGGAAGAAAATATCAGTCTGCGCGAAGTGTTACTTGACAGTAAACTTACCTTCAACAAACCACAGGATCGCCTGTTTGCTGGTCAAATTGACCGTATGGACCGCTTTGCCTTACGTTTTCGCGCCCGTAAATACCAAAGCGAACAATTTAAACTGGCTGAAAGTGGTTTGCGGGGTATCCGCGCAAGCTTGATCCCTCATCAACTTCACATCGCAAATGAAGTCGGCAAGCGCTACGCACCAAGAGTTCTATTGGCCGATGAAGTCGGTTTGGGTAAAACCATCGAAGCCGGGATGATCATCCACCAGCAATTGCTGGCCGGTCGTGCTGAACGTGTTCTGGTGATTGTGCCGGATAGCCTTCAACATCAATGGCTGGTAGAAATGCTGCGCCGTTTCAATCTGCGCTTTGCCCTGTTTGACGATAGCCGCTATATCGAAGCACGGCACGACAGTGACAATCCATTTGAAACAGAACAATTGGTACTCTGTTCACTGGATTTTGCCCGCCGTAATAAACAGCGTTTTGAGCATATGCTTGAAGCCAGCTGGGATTTGATGGTGGTGGACGAAGCTCACCATCTGGCCTGGAGCGAGGATACACCTAGCCGTGAATATCAGGTTGTCGAACAATTAGCTGAACAGATCCCAAGTGTACTGCTATTGACTGCAACACCAGAGCAGCTAGGACAGGAAAGTCATTTTGCCCGTCTACGCCTACTTGATCCAAACCGTTTCCACGATTATCAGACTTTTATCGACGAACAACAAAAATATCGTCCAGTTGCCGATGCTGTCACACTGCTGTTATCAGGTGAACAACTTAATAATAATCAATTAAACCTAATGGGTGAGTTGATTAGTGAGCAGGATATTGAGCCTCTGTTGAAAGCCGCCAATAGTAATAGCGATGAAAGTGAAACTGCACGACGTGAACTGATTTCCATGCTGATGGATCGCCACGGCACCAGTCGTATTCTGTTCCGTAATACCCGTAATGGTGTGAAAGGCTTCCCCCATCGGGAATTACACCAGATAAAGTTGCCTCTGCCATCCCAATATCAGACCGCCATTAAAGTCTCCGATATTATGGGCGCTAAAAAATCGCTGGAAGCACGCGCATGGGATATGCTCTACCCAGAACAAATTTATCAAGAGTTTGAAGGCGAAAACGCTACCTGGTGGAACTTTGATCCCCGCGTAGAATGGCTACTCGGTTTTTTGATGGCAAATCGCCATGAAAAAGTGCTGGTAATTTGTGCGAAAGCAACCACCGCTCTGCAATTGGAACAGGTACTACGTGAGCGAGAAGGGATTCGTGGTGCTGTTTTCCATGAAGGTTTATCACTGATTGAACGTGATCGCGCCGCAGCCTATTTTGCTTCCGAAGAAGAAGGAGCTCAGGTATTACTATGCTCCGAAATTGGCTCAGAAGGCCGCAACTTCCAGTTCGCCAACCAATTAGTGATGTTCGATTTACCATTCAACCCGGATTTACTGGAACAGCGTATCGGACGTCTGGATCGTATCGGCCAAAGCCGTGATATCCAAATTAGTGTGCCTTATCTGGAAAATACCGCCCAAGCAGTCCTGATTCGCTGGTATCACGAAGGTTTGGATGCATTCGAGCATACCTGCCCAACGGGTCGTACTATTTACGATCACTATTATGAAACTCTGCTGAACTATCTTGCCAAACCCAATAACCAGGAGCAGGAAAAATTTGGTGAATTTATTGATCAGTGCCGTCAGCAACATGAGCAACTCAAACAGCAACTGGAGCAAGGCCGTGACCGGCTGCTGGAAATGAACTCCAATGGCGGCGAGCATGGTTTGCGGCTGGCAGAGAAAATTTCAGAGTATGACAATGATACTGATTTGGTGAACTTCTCTCTCAATCTATTTGATATCGTTGGTATCAATCAGGAAGATCGCAATGACAATATGATAGTGCTGACACCATCCGATCATATGCTGGTCCCAGATTTTCCTGGATTACCAAAAGATGGTTGTACTATCACTTTTGATCGTGAACAGTCATTGTCCCGTGAAGATGCCCAGTTTATCAGTTGGGAGCACCCAATTATCCGTAATGGGTTGGATCTGATCCTTTCCGGTGATACAGGTAGCTGTGCGGTATCCCTTTTGAAAAATAAAGCATTACCTGTTGGAACTCTGCTGGTAGAACTGATCTATGTAGTTGAAGCACAAGCCCCTAAACGCCTGCAATTGACCCGCTTCCTTCCACCAACTCCATTGCGGATACTAATGGACCTAAAAGGCAATAATCTGGCGGGTCAAGTGGAGTTTGAAAGCTTTAACCGCCAGCTTAATGCAGTGAATCGTCATACTGCAAGTAAACTGGTCAATGCGGTACAAAAAGAAGTTCACGCTATTTTGCAACAGGCCGAAGGTTTAGTAGAAACTCAGGCAAAATCATTGATTGAACAAGCAAAACAGGAAGCAGATGAAAATCTTGCTGCTGAACTTTCCCGTTTGGAAGCATTGAAGGCAGTCAATCCAAATATTCGTGATGATGAATTGGAAGCTATTGAAACCAATCGCCAACAGTCACTGCTTAACTTAAATCAGGCAAGTTGGCGTCTGGATGCTATTCGCCTTGTCGTCGTTACACACCAGTAAATATTAGCAATACCTGGAGGCTGGTCCGGGATAGGGTAACCTTCACTAAGGACCCTATTCCCGCGCCTCCTGATATTCAGCTACCGGAGCCTCAATGGAAGCTTATAATCCTCCTACCGATCCTTGGTTACATGTGCTCTATCAGGATCAATATATCATTGTGGTCAATAAACCCAGTGGGCTACTTTCTGTTCCCGGTCGGGCAGAAGAACATAAAGACAGCATTATGACGCGGATACAACAGCAGTTTCCAGCGGCAGAATCTGTTCACCGGCTGGATATGGCAACCAGCGGCGTAATGGTAGTTGCACTGACCAAAGATGCAGAGCGTGAACTGAAACGTCAGTTCCGTGAACGAGAACCGGAAAAAACCTATATTGCGCGGGTTTGGGGACGTCTGGAACCAGAAACGGGTCTTGTCGATTTACCGCTGATTTGTGACTGGCCGAACCGGCCAAAGCAGAAAGTGTGTTTTGAAACCGGAAAATCAGCCCAGACTGAATACGAAGTACTCGCTTACGAAGATGAGGCAACTCGAATAAAACTCTCACCGATAACTGGTCGTTCACATCAGCTCAGGGTGCATATGCTAGCACTTGAACACCCAATTTTGGGAGACCGGTTTTACGCTCATCAGCAGGCAAGAGCAATGGCACCTCGCCTGCAATTACATGCACAAGAGTTATATATCACACATCCGGTCTATGGAACGCCAATGCATTTTCAGTGTAAAGCCGATTTTTGATTAATAGACAAATACGGTAACCGAATCTAATGAAGCCAATATCAGACATAAGGCCAAGCCACAACAAGCCAAAAGAACACGGATATTTGCCATTTTTTTGCATTCCTCCTCAATTAAAACAAACAAAAATATAAAATATTCTAATATTTTAGAGGAATAAAAAATAAACTCAACAGCCATAGGGGATGTTATTCCCCTATACATTTAGTAACATGTTTTTAAAAATAAAAAATGAGCTATTTAAAACCCTTCTCTTTTTTAATGAGATCATAAGCTGCCTGAATTGACTGGGCCTTTTGTTTAGCAATCTCCATCATTTCCGGTGGTAAACCTTTTGCTACCAGCTTATCCGGATGGTGTTCGCTCATCAATCTACGATAGGCTCGTTTAATTGTCGTCGCATCATCCTTTTCACGCACCCCCAACACCTTACAGGCGTCCGCGAATGTTGGCCCCTGCGCAGCCCTCTGATAACCGCCATACTGCCGTTGCTGCCACTCTCCTCCTTCACCGAAATTGCGACCACCTTCCATCATGGCAAGGAATTGTTCGAATTGGTTACGAGAGATCCCAAGTTCATCAGCAATAATAAACAGTACCATCCTCTCGTTCGGATGCAATTGACCATCAGAAAATGCCGCCTGTAACTGGATCTCCAAAAACATGCGAATTAAGTCAGACCGGCCAAAACAGGCACGACGCAATTGTCTTAGTGTCTCACGCAAAGGAAAATTAGGCTCTTTACCTTCACGAAAAGCCTGCTGTGCTGCAATCCTGGCTTGTCCGTGAAGTTGCATTCGTTCCATTAACTGGCTCGCAAGCCGGATATCTGTTTCAGTCACCCGCCCTTTTGATTTAGTAATATGGCCCATCACCTGAAAAGTACTGCTGAAAAATAGCAGTTGGCGAGACTGATTATTTGCAAAAAAACCTTGGTTTCTCCGTACACTGGCCCTATCAAGCATATGGCCAATAAATAGACCAATGACAATACCCCAGAAGCCTGTTCCAGACACAACACCAAAGATCAGCCCAAGCAATTTTCCCCAATAATGCATATACTCCTCAATTCACCAATGCTCTGAGTGTAGTTTTGCATTATCATACTATTCATTCAGCTCTGTGCCTAACGGCAAGATAAGTAAAGGTATGACTTTACACTGGCGTATATTCATCGAGTACGCTAGTCTCTTGAGGTTTGCCCGGCATAATGCCACTGATGACGGAACCGCATAAATATCTATGAAGAAATGTTATCCAACTTTGCTGGCCACAACGGTATGGGCCGCACTTTATGGTCAGCATGCACATGCTGATCTCGCAGCGCAGTGTATGCTGGGGATACCTGTTTATGATCAGCCAATCATTAATGGCGATTTAAATCAACTTCCTATCAATATTCTGGCAGATGATTCACGCGCAGATTATCCGCGTTCTGCTAAATTTATCGGTAATGTTAATATTAAACAGGGTAATAAAACCCTGACCGCCGATCAGGTACAACTTGATCAAACAGAAGATAAAGTTCCATTAAGAACCGTAACTGCAACGGGCAATGTCCATTATGATGATCCCCTGATTATTCTGAAAGGTCCACACGCTTGGTCTAATTTAAATAATAAAGATACCGATATGTATCAAGGTGATTATCAGATGGTCGGGCGTCAAGGACGCGGCACCGCAGACAAAATGAAACTGCGTGGTGAAAACCGTTATGCCATTCTGGATAACGGTACTTTTACTTCCTGCCTGCCGGGTAATGATAGCTGGAGCGTTGTCGGCTCCGAAGTCATTCTCGATCGCGAAGAAGAAGTGGCAGAAATATGGAATGCCCGTTTCAGAGTGGCTAACGTTCCCGTATTTTACAGTCCGTATCTTCAATTACCGATCGGTAATAAACGCCGTTCCGGTTTTCTTATTCCTAACGCCAGCTATTCCAAAAATGACGGCTTTGAATTTCTGCTGCCTTATTATTGGAATATCGCACCAAATTATGATGCCACGATTACACCGCACTATATCAGTAAACGTGGTTTAAAACTGGATAATGAATTCCGTTATTTAACCAAAGCAGGCACAGGAACCCTTGCTCTCGACTGGCTGAATAACGACGAACAGTATGTCAAAGACAAAAAGACAAACACACGTACCGCCAGAGAAAGTGATAATCGCTGGTTATTTTATTGGAGACACAGTGGTGTGATGGATAGGGTATGGCGTTTTAATATCGACTATACCAAAGTCAGTGATCCCGAATATTTTTCTGATTTCAGCTCTCAATATGGTTCCACCACCGATGGCTATGCCACACAAAAATTCAGTCTGGGCTATGCTCAACAAAACTGGAATGCCACGCTATCAACTAAACAATTCCAAATTTTTTCTAAAGATACCAGTAGAAAAGCTTACAGAGCAGAACCTCAGTTAGATTTGAATTATTACAAAAATGATCTGGGGCCATTTGACCTTAAAGTTTATGGTCAAGCGGCGAAATTTACCAGTGTAGGTAAAAATAACCCGGAAGCGACCCGCTGGCATCTGGAACCCTCCATTAACCTGCCACTCTCCAATGGCTGGGCCAGTATGAATAATGAAGTTAAGCTGATGGCGACTCACTATCAGCAGGATATTCCCAAAGCTACCGAGAATGCTGAATATAGAGAATCCGTTAACCGGGTTCTGCCACAGTTCAAAAGCGAAGCCAAAATGGTATTTGAGCGTTCAACGTACCTGAACAACAATTACACCCAAACGCTAGAACCGCAGGTTCAGTATCTGTATGTGCCATACAAAGACCAAGATAATATCAATAACTTCGACTCATCTTTACTGCAAACTGACTACAACGGCCTGTTCCGTGACCGCTTTTATGGTGGCCTGGACCGTATTTCATCGGCCAATCAAGTGACTACCGGTCTCACTACCCGTATTTATGATGAAGGTTTGGTTGAACGTTTTAACCTGTCATTAGGTCAAATCTATTACTTTGAACGTCCACGCACCGGTAAAGAAACCATCATCAACAGTAAAGATAGTACCGGCATGATGACCTGGGCAGGTGATACTTACTGGAAAATTAATGATTCCTGGGGCTTGAAAGGTGGTATGCAGTACGATACTCGCCTGAGCAGCGTAACGATGGGGAATGCAGTACTAGAATATCGCCGTGATGAAGACCGACTTGTACAGTTGAACTATCGTTTTGTTGACAGAGATTATATCCAAGCTACAGCTAAGAGTGCTCCGGCTTTCCAGCAAGGGATTTCTCAAGTTGGTCTGGTTGCAAGTTGGCCGTTAAGTGATCGCTGGGGTTTAGTAGGTGCTTACTATTACGATACTAAAGAACAGCAACCAGCAAGTCAGTTAGTGGGTTTGCAGTACAACACTTGTTGCTGGGCAATTAACGTTGGCTATGAACGTAAGATCGTTGGTTGGAAAAACAACAATAGCGAATATGACAACAAATGGTCATTTAACTTTGAACTTCGTGGCTTAAGTAACAATCATAGTTTGGGTAGCAAAAAAATGTTGCAGTCTGGCATCATGCCATACCAACGTGCATTCTGATGCTATACCCTATGGATTTCATTTTGATATTAAACATGATAAATCCGCTATTGCGGAACCTACATATGATGGGAAAAGTATGAAGAACTGGAGAACTCTCATTTTCGGATTGATGTTTTCAGTGAGTACTGCCTTCGCTGCGCCTCAGCAAATGGATAAAATTGCTGCGGTCGTTAATAACGGGGTGGTACTGGAGAGCGACATCAACAACCGCTTACAATCTGTCAAACTGGATGCGCAACATGCCGGCCAGCAAATACCGGATGAACAAACGCTACGTCATCAGATCCTTGAGCGTCTGATTATAGATAATATCCTGCTACAAATGGCAAAACAGATGGGGATCACCATTCCTGATCAAGCATTGGATTCTACAATTGCCAATATTGCAGCCCAGAACCACATCACAGTGGATCAAATGAAACATCGCATTGCTGCTGACGGAATGAGTTTCGATACTTACCGTGATCAGATCCGTAAAGAGATGCTGATAGCAGAAGTGCGCAATAATGAAGTCCGCCGTCGTGTCACCATTTTGCCTCAAGAGATCGATGCCTTAGTTAAACAAATTAGCAACCAGAATACTAACGATACTGAATTGAATATCAGCCACATTCTGATCCCATTGCCAGAAAATCCTGATCAGGCACAAATGGAAAAAGCCATGACGGTAGTGCAGAAAATTATGTCTGAACTTAAACATGGTGTTGATTTCGGTAAATTGGCTATCGCCTATTCTGCCGATCCACAAGCGCTGAAAGGCGGTAATATGGGTTGGAGTAGGCTTCAGGAGTTACCAACTCTGTTTGCTGAACAACTGCAATTAGCTCAGAAAGGTGCCGTTGTTGGCCCAATTCGTTCCGGTGTTGGTTTCCATATTCTCAAAGTTAATGACATCCGTGGCGGTAATCCAACCATCGCCATCACTGAAGTTCATGCCCGCCATATTCTATTAAGAACTTCTCCTGTCATGACCGATGATCAAGCGCGTACCAAGTTGCAGCAAATCGCCAGTGATATTCGCAGTGGAAAAACTGATTTTGCCGATGCCGCCAAAGAGTTTTCAGACGATCCAGGCTCCGCCCTGCGTGGTGGTGATCTCGGCTGGACTACCCCTGATATCTACGATCCTGCTTTCCGTGACGCATTAATGCGACTGAACAAAGGTGAAATCAGCCAGCCAGTTCACTCATCTTTTGGTTGGCATCTGATCCAACTGCTGGACACTCACAAAGTTGATAAAACAGATGTCGCTCAGAAAGATCGTGCTTACCGTATGTTATTCAACCGTAAATTCACCGAAGAAGCACAAAGTTGGATGCAGGAACAACGCGCCTCAGCTTATGTGAAAATTTTAGATGGCAGCGATGCACAACAATAAACCAATTGTTATTAATAAACCGATCGTTATTACCCCCGGCGAGCCTGCCGGGGTTGGGCCTGATTTAACAGTGGCTCTTGCTCAACAAAGTTGGCCAAGGCAATTGGTCGCTTGCGCAGACCCCAACCTGCTTCTCGACAGAGCCAGACAACTTAATTTACCTTTGCAACTACAAGAATATTCTGCTGACAAGCCCCACGAACCACAGGCTGCCGGGACGTTGACAATACTGCCAGTTCCTCTTCATGTACCCGCAATCGCTGGCGAATTGAATCAAGAAAACGGTAGATATGTCACCGAAACACTGGCACAAGCTTGTGACGGCTGTTTAAACGGGGAATTTTCAGCATTAGTCACAGGGCCAGTTCATAAAGGGAATATCAATGATGCTGGCGTGCCTTTTATCGGCCATACCGAATTCTTTGCCGATCGCAGCGGATGCCAACGAGTCGTCATGATGCTTGCGACAGAAGAACTTCGGGTTGCCCTGGCAACGACGCATCTACCCATTATTGATGTACCAAAGTCCATCACTTTCGATAGCCTGCGAGAAGTGATTACTATTCTTAACCATGACTTAAAAACAAAGTTTGGCCTGGCAAAACCCTGTATTTATGTTTGCGGTCTGAATCCTCATGCGGGAGAAGGCGGCCATATGGGACGGGAAGAGATTGATGTTATTATTCCTGCATTAGCCAGTCTGAGAGCAGAAGGCATCGTGCTGGAAGGCCCTTTACCGGCAGATACTTTGTTTCAACCTAAATATCTTCAACATGCAGACGCCGTACTCTCAATGTATCACGACCAGGGATTACCCGTGTTAAAATACCAAGGTTTTGGCAGAGCAGTGAATATTACATTGGGCCTGCCGTTCATCCGTACTTCGGTCGATCATGGCACAGCACTGGAACTGGCCGGGACAGGTCAAGCTGATGTGGGAAGCTTTATCACCGCATTAAATTTAGCAATTAAAATGATACAAAACAGTAATGAATAACAGAGTCCACCAAGGGCACTTTGCCCGTAAACGTTTCGGGCAGAACTTCTTAACCGATCAATTTGTCATTGATAGTATTGTTGCCGCTATCAATCCACAACCCGGCCAAGCAGTGTTAGAAATTGGCCCCGGTCTTGGTGCATTGACAGAACCGGTCGGCGAACGTATAGATAAAATGACCGCGGTTGAACTCGACCGCGATTTAGCCGCACGTCTACAAGTTCATCCACAATTAAAAGATAAACTTACCATCATCCAGCAAGACGCCATGACGGTTAATTTTGGCGAATTGTCTCAGCAAAGAGGGAAGCCGCTACGCGTCTTTGGTAATTTACCTTATAATATTTCCACGCCGTTAATGTTCCACCTTTTCAGCTATACTGATGCTATTGCTGATATGCATTTTATGTTACAAAAAGAGGTGGTAAACCGTCTGGCAGCTGGCCCCGGAAGTAAAGCTTTCGGGCGTTTGAGTGTCATGGCCCAATATTATTGTCAGGTTATCCCTGTGCTGGAAGTACCGCCAACCGCGTTTACTCCCGCACCTAAAATCGATTCAGCCGTTGTACGTCTGGTACCGCACAAAAGCATACCGCACCCCGTCAAAAATATTCGTATGCTGAGCCGGATCACGACTCAAGCTTTCAACCAACGGCGTAAAACTATCCGTAACAGCCTCGGTGATCTTTTTACTGTAGAACAGCTAACAGAACTTGGTATCGATCCAAGTACTCGTGCAGAGAATATTTCTGTTGAGCAGTACTGTAAAATGGCAAACTGGCTATCAGAACAACCTGAAATGCAGTCATAACAGGAGTCAATTATGATTAATACGCCCAGGGTTTCTATTCAGGTACAAAGTGTTTATGTAGAAAGCCAATCGTGTCCCGATCAACGGCGTTTCGTTTTTGCCTATACAGTTACTATTCGAAATCTTGGGCGCGAACTGGTTCAGTTAATGAATCGTTACTGGCTGATTACCAATAGCGATAGCCATCAAACGGAAGTTCAAGGGGAAGGTGTTGTTGGTGAGCAACCCATAATCCAGCCAGGTACCGAATACCGTTACACCAGCGGCGCAATATTGGAAACGCCCTTGGGTACTATGGAAGGCCATTATGAAATGGTTGACCACAATGGCGAACCATTTCGCGTTGCCATTCCGGTTTTCCGTCTGGCTATCCCAACGCTGATTAATTGATTATGTCTACCTATCTCATTGGTGATATTCATGGCTGCTACCGTGAATTACGTGCTTTATTAACCAAGGCTAATTTTGATCCTAAAAAGGACACATTGTGGTTAACAGGAGATTTAGTTGCCCGAGGCCCGGACTCTCTTAACGTTCTCCGATATGTTAAACAGTTAGGTTCAGCCTCAAGGATGGTATTAGGCAATCACGATCTCCATTTATTGGGCGTTTATGCCGGGATCAGCCGTAATAAACCTAAAGATAAAATTGATACGTTACTGTCCGCGCCAGATGCCGATGAATTAATTAATTGGCTACGCAAACAACCGTTACTACAGTTCGATGATGATCTAAAACTGCTCATGACACATGCCGGTATTACGCCTCAATGGGATTTGGAAACAGCAAAAATGTGTGCCAGCGAAGTTGAAACCATGCTCAACAGTAGCTGTTACCCTCTGTTTCTCAATTCCATGTATGGGGATATGCCAAACAACTGGTCACCAGAACTCTCTGGGCTGGCACGTTTACGTTTCAGTACTAATGCATTGACACGTATGCGTTACTGTTTTCCAAATGGTCAGTTAGACATGTTGTGCAAAGATAAGCCCGAAAACGCGCCTGCGCCGCTAAGACCTTGGTTTGAACTGGAACGGCAGATCCCATCAGAGTATGCCATCGTTTTTGGTCACTGGGCATCATTGGAAGGCCAGGGAACACCCGAAAGGTTTTATGCATTAGATACAGGCTGCTGTTGGGGAGGACAACTGACGATGTTGCGTTGGGAAGATAAGCAATATTTTACACAATCATCGTTACCGGCAGTAAAACAGCATTAAGCCAGACACGCCGTGAAAAAAGCTCACCGGCGTGTTCTATCAATCACAGACGACGTTGTAAAATCTCAAAACAGTAGCTGTGAGAATTTAATTCATCGGCATCATGGTACTCAGTAAATTCAGAATCCCATTCATCCGGTTCATAGTCAGGAAAATGTGTATCACCTATCACTTCTGCATCGATGTGAGTCAGGTACATACGACTCGCTCGTGAAATAAATTGGTCATAAACTTTACCACCACCCATGACCATAACTTCTTCTACATCACCCGCCACAGCCAGTGCTTCATCAACTGAACTTACCCAGGTTACACATTCATCATTACCCGGCTGACTACTCAATACAATATTGAGTCTTCCCGGTAACGGACGACCTATAGATTCATAAGTTACTCGCCCCATAATAACGGGTTTATTCAATGTATTACGTTTAAACCAGGCCAGATCTCCCGGCAGATTCCACGGCATTTTACTCTCCATGCCGATAACCCGATCCATAGCTAAAGCAGCGATCAAGCTGATATTCATTAAGCCACCTTAATAGGCAAATAGTATAAAAATTGATGACACTATACGGAAAGGGATGTACCCAGTCGATAGGCTCAACGCTTTCTTAAGTACAAAAGATTAATTTATACTTGGTTTATTACTTAAGACATTTATTGATCAAAATAATAACAAAGCTAATATTAACCATAGGGTACATTATGCTGGAAACATCACTGGTCGTCATCACTATCTCAACGTTGGGTATGCTCTCTCCCGGCCCCGATTTCTTTTTGGTAGTCAAAAATGCTATACGTTACCAACGTTCCGCCGCTATGATGACAGTAGTGGGCTTAATCGCTGCTATAACTTGCCATATGGTTTATTGCGTCGCCGGGTTGGCTATTGTTATCACCACAACGCCGTGGCTATTTAACCTGATGAAATATGCCGGAGCAGCTTATCTTATTTGGATTGGGATCAATAGCATGCTTTCACGTGGTGGGAATACTCTAACTTTCGATGATCAACCACAGCAGATTGTTACTTTCCAAAAAGCGTTTATGCAGGGGTTCTTATGTAACTTACTGAATCCAAAAGCAACGTTGTTTTTTCTGGCAATATTTACTCAGTTGCTAAATGTCAATTCTGGTGTTGGCGAGAAATTATGGTATGCCTCTATTATCTGGGGATTGTCAGTCATCTATTGGCCACTGTTAGTCATATTGATCCAAAGTGCCCCAGTACGCCGCGGATTAGCTAAGGCTCAGAAGATTATCGATAAACTACTAGGCATCGTTTTAATTGGCTTAGGTGTCAAAGTAGCACTGGGATAACAGACAGTGATTCTTTTCTTTTAAATTTTCAATAAACATAGAAAAGTGCGCTTAATAAAGCGCACCTCAAAATCCAGCCCTGATTTATTCAGAGATTTTATTATTCCAGTTTTTTACCATCAATTATTTAATTGGCTTATGAAAAAATTCATTCTTCGGTTGAAAACGTTATTAAAGCCAATTTTTTTCATTAAGAATTTCGATAGGTAGGTTTTAAACTGTGACTAAAAGTCATTGTTTTAACATCTGGGTTTAATAGTATAAAGTTTTAACGATTTTTTACCATTTTTGACGCCTGTTATTTTATTAATTTTAATCATAATGGTATATACCCACCTTAAAAAATCTTTAATCAAGGTCTTTTACCTTTAATGGTTAAATTCTTTACGGGTCTTTTCATCGTGGAAGCCCGTCCTAATCAAATTGCCAGATACCATCACGCGAAAACTGAAAGTGTCAAGGCAGGAGTAAAGAAACAATACCTCTAGCCTTATCGCAATTTACCGGCATTTAATATAACAGATTCCCCATTATCAGGATTAAAAAATCGACACCTGATCACATTTCATACTACCCATTCTGACAATCAATTAATTTCATATTAGTATAGTTTAATGATGTAACTATTAAATCATCAATATTCTCTGTGGGTATATGACCATTTTATCACCACAGCCTGACCGCAGATAACCGGGTCACTTATTGGTCAGTATCACTGACTTTGTAACTTTGTAACACTTAAATTCAACAAAAGGGAGAGTACGATGAGTAAACACAACAACTCTGTGGCGAGAGGCAAGAGTTATCTTTTAATTTACCTGACGGCAATCCAGCCGCTACACCCGGCGATTGCCGCTGGAATCACACCGGATAATAACCAGACTCAGGTACAAAATCAGGGCAATGTCCCGGTGGTGAATATTGCTACGCCGAATGACGCGGGGATATCTCACAATACTTATAAAGAGTTCAATATCGCCACTCAAGGCGCCGTACTCAATAACGCCACTCAAACGGCTAAATCACAACTGGCGGGACAACTTAACGCTAACCCTAATCTGCATGGAAAAGCAGCGGAACTGATTATTAATGAAGTGACCGGCAGCGGACGATCTAATCTGCAAGGTCAGTTGGAGATTTTCGGCAATAAAGCCAATGTGATGATTGCTAACCCCAACGGCATTACCTGTGATGGTGTGGTTTTATTAATACCTCGAGCGCAACACTGACCACGGGTAAACCCCAATTTGATAAACAGGGCGCGTTGGAAGCATTGGAGGTTAAAAAAGGCCAAATTACTATTGGCGGTAAAGGGTTAGATGGCAAGGCGACGGATTATGTCGATATTATCAGCCGTGCAACGGAATTAAATGGAAAAATTCAGGCTAATAACCTGTCCCTGACGCAAGGCGCTAACCGAATCAGTTTAAAAGACGGCACAGTTAAACCTGTCGCTGGCGAAGGTGCTAAACCTCAATTAGCGGTTGATACCAAAGCGTTAGGCGGCATGTATGCCAATAAAATTCGACTGGTTGCCACTGAAGAGGGCGTTGGCGTTAATTTGAAAGAGTTAACCAGTAACCAGCGTGATATTACTTTAAACGCCAATGGCAAAATTGAGCTGGGAAATATTAAGGCTAAAACGGACCTGAATATTATTGGCAAAGAAACCCATATTGCGCCCAATATTAAAGTGCAAGCGGGACGAGATATTACTCTGGAAAATACCACACTGGATAATAAAGGCAGTGTAACCGCAGGTCGGGATATACGGATATTTGGCGACACTGTGAAAAATACAGGCAACAAAGCCTTGCTACAAGCCAACGATAATATGTGGATACAGAAAGATGCTCAGGGGAATAAAGGTCAGTTAGTCGAAAATAGATCTGCGACAATAAAAACCGTGAAGGGAGATTTGGTTGTCAGGACCAAAAAACTTAATAATGCACGTGATGTTTTTGTTGTTAAAAACAAAGAGTTAATACCCGATTCAACAGATAAAAACATGATTATTAATGAAACGGAAACCAGTGATTTTGGAAACTCAGTTATTCATGAGGCTGAATTAATAACGCCACTTCCTGAGAAATGGTTTGGACGTGTTGATTTTGGTAGAGATAATATTATAGACGAGAGAGTTCATGTAAATCACTCTAGAACTGAAACCATCATTTCTGACAGTAAGCAGCCAGGAGTTATCACATCTGGAAAGAATATTTATATCAACAGTGATGAACTCTTGAATTTTGTCAGTAAGATGAGTGCCGGTAAAGATATTTTCTTGACGGGAATTAATTTTATTAATGAAAGCAAAATAACCGGCGTGCTAAATAATTATATTGTATATACTGAAAAAGAAACTGAAAGTAATATATCTTCCATTGGTGACGTATATATTAGGACAGACTTTGACAAATCAGGAAACGTTAAAACATGGGAGGATAAAAAAATATTATTGAACCAGCCAGTGTTGTTGCTACCGGTAATCTTGTCGCTGATTTTAAAGATAATATTAATATTCGCACCCCACTACCCTATGACATAAATGAAATGTCCCAAATAACTGTCGCAGGCAGTTATGATACATTATCTGCTAAAAATATTGTATTAAACTCAGGGAAAATTAGTAACAATAATATTATTAAAGCGAATAACGATATCACTATTTTGGCAACTGACTCTATTACATTAAATACAGCGGAAGTTATTTCTGGTGGTAATATCTCTATGATTGCCGCTGATAATATTGATGCATTGCAGAGTAAAATCAAGGGAAAAAATATTACTGTTATTAGCCGTAATGCGGATTTAAAATTGCAAAGCAATGAGACTGCCGGATATTTCAACCACGATGGTAATCGAATAATCAGCAGCATTGAAGCAACCGGTGATTTATTGTTAAACGCAGGCAAGAATATTATTTTACGGGATGTATTTTTAACTAAAAGTGATAATATTACTTTGGCGGCAAATAATGATATTACGATTGACAATAACAATGCGGTGCTATTATCACATAACCGAATTGGCAATATTCTCTCTTACATTAAAGAGCAAGAACTTTTTAATAACATGTTATCTAAAATGGGTAAGCTGGATGCAAAAAATTCTGTTGTGATTAATGCCGGCAGAAATTTATCTGCGAAGAGTATTCGTTTTTCCGCAGAAAAAGACATCAACTTAACTTCGGCAAAAAGTATTGATCTGACTCCCCGTGAATTATCGCCGTCACTGAATAAATTATTCCCTTCATCACGTTCAGGAGAATTAAGCAGCCGATTAACCGCCGGAAATAATATCAGTGTTATCAGCGGTACAGATATCAACGGAAAGGCGGTCCAGATACAGGCAAACGGTAACGCATTATTATCCTCTGGCAGGAATATCACACTCCTGCCCCTGCTTTACTCGGCTATTGCTTACAATGACGATGACAGACCTGAGCATTATGATGAATATAAGGATGACAGAAATCATGGCGCACAAATCCGTGGTACCAAAAAGCTGACAATGGCTGCAAATGGAGCCATTACCACTGTGGGTTCAACGCTACTTTCTGATGGTGATATCACGATTACCTCTGGTGGTGATATACGTTTCGAGTCGGCTCGGAATCACTTCTACAAAGATCGCGCTGATTATTTCAAAGATGACAGCATCACAGAAACCTATACTCAACAAAGTACTGAATTAACCAGTGGTGGCGTGCTGACTGTCCTTTCAAACGGCAGCATTCTTTTTCAGGCCACCAAACTGGCTTCCAAAGGGGCAATGGATATCGCGGCGAAAGGCGGTTATCTCTACGCTCAGGCGATGGAAGAATCCAGCCACTATGAAAAAACAGAGACAAATCGTAATTGGTATGGCAAGAAGAAAACCGCTAAACGTACCCGTCATGATGTCACGAATAAAGTCACTGAATTTACCGCTGGCGGTGATATTAATCTGTTAAGCCGGGATGACAGCACTTACGAAGCCAGTAAAATGGCGACTAATAAAAATGCCAAACTGACCAGCACTCACGGTAAAGTCAATTTTAAAGCGGTCAAAAACAGCACCTTTGAACAGACGATTACCCATTCCAAAGGCTTTTATATCAAGCAGACCGATAAAGGTTATACCGAAAACACATGGGTTCTGCCTGCCATTCATATCGGCGGAAAATTCACCGTGGAGGCGACCAAAGGAGTTAGCGCGGATATCAAAGCCCAAAATGGTCAATCGTTACAAAATGCGGTATCAGTCTTCGGCAATACGCCGGAAACCGCCTGGTTAAAAGGACTCAGTGAACGTAAAGACGTTCAATGGAATTTAGTTAAAGATGCCTATGATAGTTGGGATTATAAAAGCCAGCACCTGAATCCGGTGGTCTCTGCGGTTATCGCGATTGCCGTCGCCGCTGCAACAGCGGGAGCCGGCTTAACGGTTTCGGTTGCCGGGTCAGCCGCAAGTACAGCGGGTTCAGCCGCGACGGCAGCAGGCGCTACCGCCAGCACGGCCGCCGCCATGAGTTCAGTCGCTTACGGCGCGACAGCTTCCGGCATGGCCGCACTCGCTTCTCAGGCAGCGGTAGCTTTGGTGGATAATCAAGGTGACTTATCTAAAACCTTAAAAGTGATGGGAAACAGCGATACGGTTAAATCAACCCTCACGTCAATGGCGATGGGTGGGGCTTTGGCGGGTTTTGATAACATCATGGGATGGGATAAAGCCGCCAATGGCACGCAAATTGACCCGGCAAAAGCGACATTACCTCAACTGAGCAAGGGTGACTGGAGCAAAGTGGCTCAACGGGTAGCAGGTCAATCCATTATCAGTTCCAGCCTGGGTACAGCCATCAATGGCGGTAGTTTTAAGGACAATTTTACCACCGCATTACTGGCCAATATTAGCAGCCAGATTAACGCCGAAGGGGCCGGGTTGATTGGCAAGAACGGTCAGGTGTCAGGTTTACCCGGAAAAGCCATCAGCCATGCGGTAGTTTCTGCCCTTGCAGCGGAAATTGGCGGCGGTGATGCCAAAGGTGCTGCTGCCGGGGCATTAGCCGCAGAACTGGCCGCGATAACATTGGATAAAACATTCAATGATCCAATGAAAATTCAGGCGGGCGGCAAAATCATCGGCAGCGTTGCAGGGGCCATTGCGACCAACAGCGCCAAAGGCGCTAACAGTGGGGCCAATGCCGGAGAAATTGTCATTCTCTTTAACCACCTGAACTCCATGAATGCCTACAATCTGGCTAGAGAGCTTCAAGAGGCACATAAGCAAGGAACGCCTACCGAAGCAATCTGGAACAAATACAACAAACTGAGCGCTGCGCAACGGGCAGAAATGTTGTCTGCCTGTGCCGGGAACGGTGGGTTATGCACTCTAACCTATCAGGCCGAAATGGACGGCGGGATAAAAACAGCGGATGCTATTAGTGGCTTAAGATGGATGTTTGACTTATCGGCTGAGGATGTTCATCGTATCAGCCAGTTTGTGACGACAGAAAACCAGAACGATTTAGGGCTGTTGTATAACTCGCTGCCTGCCTGGGAAAAAGGTGCGCTGATAGCCAAAGAGGCGGTAGAATCTGCCGGTATTGGTGGCGCTATCGGCGGTAAAGCTTCCATTGCTTCGATTGTTGGGAAGAGTAAACAGCCTTATCAGCCGAATAAAGGTGCTGTTGGTAATATGGGGGAGTTTTTTAGACAGCCAGGATTTGGAAGCCAAATAAAGAATAGCTCAAGTAAAACCAGCCAAATCTATCAAGGCCAAAGTGTTTATCAAGCTAAAGATGTGGTCGGAGATCATATAGCTAAAGGCGATAAATATTATCTTGATGGAATGCATAAAAATCATATTGAAATCTTTGATAAGAATGGGAAATTCAAATCTGTTCTTAATTTAGATGGTTCATATAATGAGGTTAAAACCCAAAAAGCAATGATTGAAGGACGGAGATTGCCAAAATGATAGACCATATTCCTCTTGATAGAATGAAAAAAGACTTTTTGCTCATTCTCAACCAAAAATCTATTGGCACGATAGATACGGATAACCTATCAATAAACTACAATGACCACTTAGATAAAAGACTAAAAAGATATTTAACTTTATTATGTGGTACCGCTGAGTTGCTAGCCGATGCAACAGAAAATGGAGATGAAATGACTACACAGGCAGCCTTATTAAGAATCCGTAGTCATTCAATGAGTTTATCTAGTTTCTTTGAAGCAATAACTGAAGATGCAGAAGTATTGCTTCATCTGAATGGTTGGACAAAGATCCCTGACAATTACATTTATCCATCTAGTAAATAATAATCTCAGCCATTATGAACCGAAAGCCCACATCACGCGGGCTTTCGACCTTTTGTCAGCAATCATCGGCAGCATTGCAACCAACAGCGCCAAAGGCGCTAACAGTGGGGCTAATGCCGGGGAAATTGTTATTCTCTTTAACCACCTGAACTCCGTGAATGCCTATAATCTGGCTAGAGAGCTCTAGGAAGCTAATAAGCAAGGAACTCCTACCGAAATAATCTGGAACAAATACAACAAACTGAGCGCTGCACACCGGGCAGAAATGTTATCTGCCTGTGCCGGGAACGGTGGGTTATGCACACTGACCTATCAGGCTGAAATGGACGGCGGGATAAAAACAGCGGATGCTATTAGTGGTCTGAGATGGATGTTTGATTCATCAGCTGAAAATGCCCATCGTATTAGCCAGTTTGTAACGACAGAAAACCAGAACGATTTAGGGCTGTTATATAACTCGCTGCCTGCCTGGGAAAAAGGTGCGCTGATAGCCAAAGAGGCGGTAGAATCTGCCAGTATTGGTGGCGCTATCGGCAGTAAAGCTTCCATTGCTTCGATTATTGGGAAACGCCGAGGAAGCGCAATACCGGTACCAGAGCCAATAGTCGCTTCTAATGGGCTAACTTACAAATCAAACCCTAAACATACTCCCGGAGGTGATGGAAATCGCAAAAATGCAGGAATAGAACCTAGAGACTCTCTAATTCTTTTTGAAAACTCTATACCAAGCTCAAAAAACTATAACAATAAAGAGGTTCGATTCTCAGTAGATAAGAACGGTAATGTTCACCGATTCGAAGGAACTAACGGAGAATATCATTGGAATGGCAGCTCCGGAGATATTAACAATTCCTTAACAAGCAAACAGGTGCCAAGTGATATTCAGAAAAAACTAGGGGTGAAACTAAAATGATTTATGGTGATCCATTTTACTTTTCTCTTCAATTTGACATTGTTGAGTCATGGAACTCTCCAGATAGCTTTTGGAAAAATGGAATATTTTCTTTCTATTTAGAAGGGAATAAATTATTTGACATTGTTGATGTTTTCGAATTAAGAACAACAATTGGATTTTACTCAAATATGAAAATAGATGAGTTAGCATGTAATGATATTCCCTTTGATCCTATTACCTTATACAGAAATGCAGAAAGTTATTTTACAGGGGAAGGAGAAGATCTTATTGATGGCTTGTTTGATATGACTTGTACTGCAATGGGGGATAATGGCTATTATATTTATTTTATGAAAACAAGCCAAAATGATCGCCTAATTTGGAGTATTGATGATGGGAATACAATAAAGGAGACATTATTACCTGCCGGTACAGTTGATTCTGTAATTCAAAAAATGTCACAATGTCCGTTAACTAAAATATCTACTAATGACTCGTAAGTCTAGATAAAACTCTAATCCCAGTCAGCTACGGCTGGGATTATTTTAACTTGGCGGATTAGATTAAATAAGGATAAATATTTTCTATTTATCAGTCTAATGCAGAGTTAGGATTAAAAATTCCAACCATCTCAGCCAGTTTGTAACGACAGAAAACCAGAACGATTTAGGGCTGTTATATAACTCGTTACCCGCCTGGGAAAAAGGCGCGCTGATAACCAAAGAGGCGGTAGAATCTGCCGGTATTGGTGGCGCTATCGGCGGTAAAGCTTCCGTTGCTTCGATTGTTGGGAAGAATCGTAATGTTGGCAACACAATAGATTCAGGCAAAACTAAAGAAACTCAAATATGGACGGAAACGAAGAAAAAAGAACCTGTAGCAAATGCTTATGGTCACTGGGATAAACATAAAAGTGAATTCCCTGAATATCAGAATTCAAAACAATATGTTGAAGCCACCCATAATTTTATTAAAAATCCTCCGAAAGGAACTTTAATCAAAACCCGAGCTAATGGAGATACTTTATATTACAATTCAGAGACAAATATTTTCGCAGTAAAAAATGCGGATGGTGTTCCTAAAACAATGTTTAAACCAAATCCAGTAGATCATGGATATAAAACAAATTTGGATTACTTCAATGCACAAAAATAATAGATTATATGTATGCCGTGTATGTGGTGCAGAACAATTAGATCCTCCGTGGGGTGGAGATGGCAATTCACCAACGTTTGATATTTGTGATTGCTGTGGGGTGGAATTTGGCTATGAAGATGCTACTTTAACAGCATTAAAAAATTACAGATCTAAGTGGTTGGATAAAGGCGCAAAGTGGAATTTCGAAAGATCCAAGCCAGAAAATTGGTCACTAGAGGAGCAGATATCAAATATACCTAAAGAATATTTGTAAAATTTAAGAGTCTACAAATGGATTTGCGTGATCTCTTGTTAATGAAATGATTATCCTCCCGTGTTAGCAGTACGCTAACACGGGGAATTATCAGCCAGTTGATTGATTAAACACACGTTCAAGCAAGCCCTGAGCGTTTTCAGTGCCGGGAATTGACATACCCATAAGTTATCTGTTCCAAAAAAATTGCGAAATTTTCGACCTATCGTATAACAGACAGAGAATATAAGTACAGTTACTAACTTTTTCCCGGTGACACAATGAGTAATAAACGTCTTTTTGAAAAAATAGATTATAACAGTGATTCAGAGTGGGTTATGAAGGAGTTTTTTAATTCTATATATTCCCAAGGTGAATTTTTATGGGCTTTACCGCTTGTTCTAAAAAAGGACGGGTGTGGAGTTAATGAAACCTATTGTATTTTTCCAAACTTAGATGATCCCGATCCTGAAATACCATTTTGAAGGAATAATGTTCGGTGTATGGGAAGGTGAAGTTATTGTTTCTGAATCCATCGGCTTTGAATATATAAAACTAGCCTGTGAGAAATATCTTCAATTACATCCAGAAGATACAGAGCAAGTAAAATCCTTACTTGCTCAACTCCCTTAAACCAGAAAGATCCCAGTACCAAAAGCTGGGATCTTTTCTTAATACGCTTGAACAACTGCCAACTTGGGAAAAAGGTGCACTAATAGCCAAAGAGGCGGTAGAATCTGCCGATATTGGTGGCGCTATCGGCGGTAAAGCTTCGGTTGCTTCGATTATTGAGAAGAATAAACAGCCTTATCAGCCGAATCAGGGTGCTGTTGGTAATATGAATGAATTCCTGAAACAACCGGATTTTGGGAGCCAAATTAAAGGAAATACTCAAAAAACTAGTAAAATGTATGATGGGCAGAGTATTTATTCTGCAAAAAGTGACATTGATAAATATATCAAAAAAGGCGATCAGATTTACTTAGATGGTGATCATAAGAATCATCTTGAAATTTTTGATAAAAGAGGAAATTTTAGAGTTGTGCTTAACTTGGATGGTTCAATTAATGATGCTAAAACTAAAGCTGCGGAGGGGAGAAAATTAAAATGATGAAAACTCTAAACAAACTTAGCTATTGTATTAATTTACTCTCACTTAGGAAAAATATCCAATCTGAGTTAAATCTGAATTTAGATATTACCGAAAAATACAAGGAATATATTTATGATTTTGAACAGGCAGTGATGTTACTTAACAGAACTATTGAAGAAAATGATCAAATAGCTATTCAATGTGCGCTGACAAGAGTTCGGATTACATCATTGAATCTGTCTAATCTATATGCAGATATTATCGACGATGTTGTATCAATAAACAGTCAGGACTTGTGGCCTGAGATTCCAGAAGATTACAAAATACCTGATCATTATAACTATCCTCGAAACAAATAACTCACAACCCCAGCCACGGCTGGGGCTTATTTACCTGTCAGTTACTATTTACTTATCAGAGAAAATTATTTAAAAAGAGGGTAACAATAACATCAGATAAAACATTCAGCGATCCAATGAAAATTCAGGCGGGTGGCAAAATCATCGGCAGCGTTACCCACAGCGCCAAAGGCGTTAACAGTGGTGCCAATGCCGGGGAAATTGTGAGATCTCTGACCTCACCTAACAAAGCGCTGATTTTTTTATCCGGCATTTTGTCAGTAATAAATAATAAGTGCGCTTTCTCAAGCGCACCTTATTTATTACTTCAATTAATCATAATACGGACTAGCTATTAATCATCGCATGCATTTCCTGTACAGAAATCACCTGCTCAGTTGGATCAGCACTCAGTGCCATTGTTGTAGCAAATCCACCATTTAATGTGGTGTCATAATGCACTTTATATTGCAGTGCACTGCGGCGAATAAGTTTGGAATCTTCAATCGCCTGACGACCCGCAGTCGTGTTTACAATATAGCTATATTCACCATTTTTGGTTCTATCCTGAATATGCGGACGCCCTTCGTGAACTTTATTCACCAGACGAGGGTTAATCCCCGCTTCACCTAGCACAACCGCAGTACCGTGAGTCGCATCCAGTTCAAAGCCCTGTTTCAGCAATTTAGCGGCCAAATCCACAACCCGGCCTTTATCACCTTCACGCACGGACAAAAGTGCTCTACCATTTTGCGGAATTCTGGCGCTACACCCCAATAGTGCCTTTGAGAAAGCTTCGGCAAATGTACGCCCAACCCCCATCACTTCGCCGGTTGACCGCATTTCAGGCCCCAGAATCGGATCCACACCTGGGAATTTGTTGAAAGGCAATACAACTTCTTTCACCGAATAGTATGGTGGAATGATCTCCTGAGTTGCATCTTGCTCAACCAGAGATTGACCAACCATCACACGAGCCGCAACTTTCGCCAGTGGTAAACCGGTCGCTTTAGAAACAAATGGCACAGTACGAGCCGCACGCGGGTTGACTTCAATCAGATAAACTTCGTCATTCTTGACAGCAAACTGGACATTCATCAAGCCACGTACACCCAATTCAAACGCCAGTTCTTCTACCTGCTGACGCATGACATCCTGGATTTCCTGACTTAGGGTGTAAGCAGGCAATGAACAAGCTGAGTCGCCGGAATGCACACCGGCCTGTTCAATATGTTCCATAATGCCGCCGATCAATACACGCTCACCGTCACAGATAGCGTCAACATCCACTTCCACTGCATCATCAAGGAAACAATCAAGCAATACTGGGGCATCATTAGAGACATTGACCGCCGTCTGGAAGTAACGACGTAGGTCAACTTCGTCATATACGATTTCCATCGCACGGCCACCCAAAACATAGGATGGACGAACCACCAACGGATAACCCAGAATATTTGCCTTCTCAACTGCCCGTTCTATCGTGGTCACTGTGGCATTTTCGGGTTGTTTCAGGCCAAGGCGATTTACCGCCTGTTTGAAACGTTCACGGTCTTCCGCACGATCAATCGCATCCGGGCTGGTACCAATAATGGGAACACCGGCAATTTCCAGTTCACGAGCTAATTTCAGCGGAGTCTGCCCACCATATTGAACAATCACCCCTTTTGGCTGCTCAACACGCACAATCTCAAGAACATCTTCCAAAGTCACCGGTTCGAAATAGAGACGGTCCGAAGTATCGTAATCTGTTGAAACGGTTTCCGGGTTACAGTTCACCATGATGGTTTCATACCCATCTTCACGCAGTGCCAAGGCCGCATGAACACAACAATAGTCGAATTCAATCCCCTGCCCAATACGATTAGGGCCACCACCCAATACCATGATTTTTGGCTTGTCACTATTCGGATTAGCCTCACACTCATCTTCATAAGTGGAATACATGTATGCAGTATCAGTCGCAAATTCTGCCGCACAGGTATCAACGCGCTTGTAAACCGGATACAGATTATATTTGTGGCGCAGTTTGCGGATCTCTTTTTCGGCCACACCGACCAGTTTCGCCAAACGTGCATCAGCAAAACCTTTACGCTTCAGATGGCGCAGGAAGTCGGCCGTCAAGCTGTTAATGCCCTGCTCTGCTACTTGCTCTTCCAATCGCACGAGTTCTTCAATTTGCACTAAGAACCAGCGATCAATATCAGTCAGGTTAAAAACACCATCAACAGACATACCCGCACGGAAAGCATCCGCGATATACCAGATACGTTCAGCACCTGCATCTTTTAATTCGCGACGAATTTTAGTCAATGCTTCTGGATCATCTAAACTGACTTTCGGGTCAAAACCGGTTGCCCCCACTTCCAAACCACGCAATGCTTTTTGCAGAGATTCTTGCTGAGTGCGACCAATCGCCATCACCTCACCAACAGATTTCATCTGGGTTGTCAGACGATCATTGGCTCCAGCAAATTTCTCGAAATTAAAGCGAGGAACTTTAGTAACTACGTAGTCGATAGAAGGTTCAAAGGAAGCTGGCGTGCGACCACCAGTGATATCATTCATCAATTCGTCAAGGGTATAGCCCACAGCCAATTTAGCGGCAATTTTAGCGATCGGGAAACCTGTCGCTTTCGAAGCCAGCGCAGAAGAGCGAGAAACGCGTGGATTCATTTCGATGATAACTAAACGGCCATTTTTTGGGTTCACCGCAAACTGTACGTTAGATCCCCCAGTTTCTACACCGATTTCACGCAATACCGCCATCGAAGCGTTACGCATGATTTGATACTCTTTATCCGTCAGCGTTTGCGCCGGAGCGACCGTGATGGAATCACCGGTGTGAATCCCCATTGCATCAAAGTTTTCAATAGAGCAGACGATAATGCAGTTATCGTTTTTATCCCGCACAACTTCCATTTCATACTCTTTCCAACCAATCAGAGATTCATCAATCAAGAGTTCGTTGGTTGGTGAAAGATCCAGGCCACGCTCACAAATTTCCTCGAATTCTTCGCGGTTATAAGCAATACCGCCACCACTTCCTCCCATAGTAAAGGAAGGGCGGATAATACAAGGAAAACCGACTTGATCAGCAACTGCCAGCGCTTCTTCCATTGAATGAGCGATACCAGAACGCGGAGTTTCCAAGCCAATCTTTTTCATTGCTATATCGAAACGGCGGCGATCTTCCGCTTTGTCAATCGCATCTGCGGTAGCGCCAATCATGGTAACGCCAAACTCTTCCAGTACTCCCTGACGCTCTAGTTCTAGCGCACAGTTCAGTGCAGTTTGTCCGCCCATTGTTGGCAGAATCGCATCGGGGCGCTCTTTTTCAATGATTTTACGTACCACTTCCCAGTGGATCGGCTCAATGTAAGTGGCATCGGCCATTTCTGGATCAGTCATAATAGTAGCAGGGTTCGAGTTCACCAGAACGACACGATAACCTTCTTCCCGTAACGCTTTACAAGCTTGTGCTCCCGAGTAGTCGAATTCACAAGCCTGACCAATGACAATTGGACCCGCTCCCAAGATCAGGATACTTTTAATATCAGTACGTTTTGCCATTTTATTTTCTCCTGATTACTTGGTGTTATGACGATTATTTTTCTGACAATACTGCTCAATGAGTTCAATAAAGTGATCAAATAACGATGCAGTCTCATGTGGACCGGGGCTAGCTTCTGGATGCCCCTGGAAGCTGAATGCAGGTTTATCGGTACGATGAATCCCTTGCAACGTACCGTCAAACAGAGATTTATGAGTAACGCGCAAATTTGACGGCAGTGATTTTTCATCCACAGCAAAGCCGTGGTTTTGTGCAGTAATCATTACAACATTACATTCAAGATCTTTCACCGGATGGTTACCACCATGATGGCCGAATTTCATTTTCATAGTTTCAGCTCCACTGGCTAACGCCAACAATTGGTGTCCAAGGCAGATACCAAAGATCGGAATCTCTGTCTCAAGCAGGGTTTTGATTGCATCGACTGCATAACCACAAGGTGCCGGATCTCCTGGCCCATTGGACAAGAAAATACCATCTGGATTCAGCTTCAATACATCCTCAGCCGGTGTCTGAGCGGGAACCACTGTCAGGCGGCAGCTACGATCCACCAGCATTCGCAAGATATTACGTTTTGCGCCAAAGTCATAAGCAACAACATGATAAGGCAGATCCTGTTCTTGCTTATCTTCCGGTAATCCCCCCGCCAACGTCCAGCTCCCCTGTAACCACGGATAAATCTGTTTAGTTGTCACCTCTTTTGCTAAATCCATCCCCTCCAGCCCCGGAAACGCTTGCGCTTTTTCCAGTGCAACCTGAGCGTCAATCTGTTTACCTGCTATAATACAACCATTCTGTGAACCCTTTTCTCTTAACAAACGTGTCAGTTTACGGGTATCGATATCTGCTATCGCAACAATATTATGACGTTTAAGGTAATCGGAAAGTGTTTCTTCGCAGCGGAAGTTACTGGTCAACAGTGGTAGATCACGAATCACTAGCCCTTGGGCCTGTACTTTTAGTGATTCTTTATCGACTGAGTTAACACCGACATTACCAATATGGGGATAAGTAAGAGTGACAATTTGGCGGGAATAGGAAGGGTCTGTGAGAATTTCTTGATATCCGGTCATCGAGGTATTGAAAACCACTTCCCCAACTGCCGCCCCTTCCGCACCTATGGCACGACCGTGGAATTGGGTTCCATCTTCCAGAACCAATATAGCTGACTTAATCAAAACACCCTCCAAAGAATAATTACTCGCAATTAGTGCATATTAATTCAGATTTATTCCTCAAAATCAATGCCAAAGCTGCTTTTTAGGCAAAATTTTGGCAAATTGCGCGCATTCTAATGATGAGAGGGAGAGTTGTCTACAAAAAATGTTACTTTTCTTATTTTTTTACACATTTCACTGAGTGAATTAATGAAATAAGACTAAAAACAGCAATAAAACTAATTTAGAAAACGGTAATCAGCATAGAAAACTTGATTCTCAGATGAAAAGTTGAAAATAATCATGAAAAGGAGAAAAAAGCAGAAAATTAAGGTTAGAAATAAGATAAAAATAGAAAAAAAAACTAAAAAGCAATGAAAATAAACAAAGAAATTAAAAATCGCACAATAAAATATTTAATTATGCGATATCAATAAGTTGTAAAAATTTTCTTTCAAAGTAAGTCGAGATTTAGCACATCTTTCATATCAAAAAGACCACTATTTTTACCACTCAGCCATAAAGCAGCCTTTACAGCGCCATTTGCAAATGTCATCCGACTGGAAGCCTTATGAGTTATCTCTACTCTCTCCCCAATATCTGCAAACATAGCGGTATGCTCGCCCACGATATCCCCTGCACGGACAGTTGCAAAACCAATACTTTTTGGATCACGTTCACCGGTATAACCTTCACGGGCATAGACAGCACACGCTTTAAGATCCCGCCCCAAAGCATGAGCAATAGATTCTCCCATTGCTAAAGCTGTTCCTGATGGAGCATCCACTTTATGGCGGTGATGTGCTTCAATAATTTCGATATCACTATACTCGCCCATCACTTTCGCTGCTTTTTCCAATAATTTAAGCACCAGATTTACACCAACACTGAAATTCGCAGCAAATACAATCGGGATATCAGCAGAAGCCTCTTTAATTGCCTGTTTACCAGCCTCATCAAAGCCAGTTGTACCGATCACTATCGCTTTACCGTTCTGGCGACAAATTTCAAGATGAGTCAACGTTCCTTCCGGACGGGTAAAATCGATAAGGATATCAAAATCATCAACGATACTTTTCAAGTCATCACAAACAGTCACACCTGTATGACCAATACCCGCCAACTCTCCGGCATCTGCGCCAATCAGAGAAGAACCGGAGCGTTCCAAAGCTGCACCAAGAGCAACACCATCTATTTGATATATGGCCTGAATCAACTGACGTCCCATACGCCCACCAGCGCCAACAATAGCAACACGAATATCTGTATCAGCCATAAGCCCTCACTATATTTAACACGATGAACAGTCAGATGAATGCTCTAAATAAAGAGTATATGCAATACTTTATTCTTATTTATCTTGATAATTTAGCTAATTTCTTTAACTTCAACACGTAACTCTTTTGGCACTTCAAATACAATATTTTCTTCTCTACCGTGTAATTCTTGGACGGAATCAGCACCAAGATATTTCAAGCGTTCAATAACTTGCTGAACTAGAATATCCGGTGCCGAAGCGCCCGCGGTTACGCCAACCAAAGAGATGCCGGTAATCCACTCTTCTTTAATATCCTCAGCAGAATCTATCAAGTAAGCAGGTTTACCAACCCGCTGAGCTAACTCAGCAAGGCGATTAGAGTTAGATGAATTCTTCGAACCCACAACCAAAACAACATCGGCGTCAGACGCCAGATCCCGTACCGCTTCCTGGCGGTTAGTCGTCGCATAGCAGATATCATCTTTACGGGGACCAACGATGTTTGGGAATCGCGCATTAAGTGCATCAATCACTTCTGAAGTATCATCAACAGATAATGTGGTTTGAGTCATAAAACACATGTTGTCTTCATCTTTGACTTTCAAGTTCCATACATCTTCCGGAGATTCAACCAGATACATTCCACCTTCCGCATTGTTGTACTGACCCATTGTACCTTCAACTTCGGGATGTCCAGCGTGACCAATCAGAATAGCTTCTTTGCCTTTGCGGCTGGCTCTTGCTACCTCCATATGGACTTTAGTCACTAGAGGACAAGTCGCATCGAACAACATTGTCAAATTGCGAGAACGTGCTTCAGCACGAATAGCCTGTGAAACACCATGTGCCGAAAAAATCAGAATCGCATCATCCGGTACTTCTGAAATTTCTTCAATAAAGATAGCACCCCGCTTGCGCAGGTTATCTACAACATAACGGTTATGCACAACTTCATGACGAACGTAGATCGGCGCACCATATAATTCCAGCGCGCGCTCTACAATACTGATAGCACGGTCAACACCAGCACAAAAACCGCGGGGGTTAGCCAGCAATATCTGCATGGTTTTCCTCCAATTGTGGATCAATTTCCAACACTTCAATTTCAAACGTGACGTTCTGATCAGCTAACGGGTGATTGAAATCAACAGTCACAGATTCTTCTGTTACAGCTTTGACTATGCCCGGCATTTCACTGCCATTCATTGCCGTAAATAACATTATAGTGCCAATTTCAGGAATACCCATTTCAGCAAAATCACGCGGAGTAAAATATTGGATCAGATCAGGATTTGGTTTACCAAATACATTCTCACCAGCCAGAGTAAAGGTATGTTTATCTCCGTCTTTTAGCCCAGTAAGCTGCTGTTCCAAAGGTGAAGAAAGGGTTCCATCACCTAAACGAAATAATGCAGGTTTGCCCTGAGTGTGAGTGGAGTCGACAATAGAGCCATCTTGCAGTTTTAAAGTGAAGTGCAGTAAAACTGCACTATTCGCCTGCACCTGATTTGACATATTACTTATCCCACTTTGATGGTCTTTTCATCCGGGCTTAGAAAGCTATCAATGATAACCAATCCAGCCCCGATACATATCGCCATATCAGCGATATTAAAAGTTGGAAAGTGCCAATCACCGACATAAAAATCAATAAAATCGATGACAAAACCATGAACCAACCGGTCAAACAGATTACCCAATGCTCCACCAATAATCAGGGCATAAGCGATATTACTCAGTTTCTTCTTTGCACTGGCACGATACATCATCACCATCAGTACAACTGAAATAGCAACGGCAATGAATGCAAAGAACCAACGCTGCCAACCATCTTTCTCTGCAAGGAAACTAAAAGCCGCCCCAAAATTCTGGGCATAAGTCAGATTAAAATAAGGTATCAATGGAACGGATTCATACAGATGAAAGTGTTGCAACACTAGCTGCTTACTACCCAGATCCAAAATCAATACCACAACAACTAACCAAAGCCAGCGAAGGCCGGTGGAGCAAATGGGTTTATTCATCAGGCAAACTTACGCTCTTCGCCGTTACCGGCAACATTAGTTACACAGCGGCCACAAAGTTCTGCATGTTCCGCCACCAATCCCACATCTTTAGCGTAATGCCAGCAACGAGGACATTTTTCGCCATCCGCTTTGCGGAAAGCAATTTTCAGACTACCGATTTCGCTTTGTTGCGCATCTTCACCAGCCTGCTCATAATCTGCAACAACAACCTGAGATGTTAGCAGAACAAAACGCAATTCATCTCCGAGGCTATTCAGTTTATCCGCCAATTCATTATCGGCGTACAGCGTCACCGCGGCTTCCAGTGAACTACGGATATGTTTGTCTGCGCGTGCCTGCTCCAGCACTTTGTTAACCTCACCACGCACAGCCAACAAATCAGCCCAGAAAACATCATTCATTGGTTCGCCTGCGGCCAGACCAAACAAACCGTCGTACCACTCTTCGGTAAATACATATTGAGCACGTTTGCCACCAGGCAACTCATTCCAAACTTCATCAGCAGTAAAGGAGAGGATAGGCGCCATCCAGCGAACCAATGCTTCCGCAATATGATACAGCGCAGTCTGACAACTGCGACGAGCCAAACTATCGCTCTTAGCGGTGTATTGACGGTCTTTAATGATATCGAGATAGAACGATCCCATCTCCACGGAACAGAATTGCATCATACGTTGAACAACGGTGTGGAAATCATATCTATCGTAACATTTGGTAATGTCCGCTTGCGCCGCTTGAGCACGCCCCACAGCCCAACGATCCAACACAGCCATCTCTTCTGGTTTAACCCTATGCTGTTCAGGATCGAAACCATTCAGGTTTGCCAGCAGGAAACGCGCCGTGTTACGGATACGACGATATGCATCAGCAGAGCGTTTCAAAATCTCATCGGATACCGCAATTTCACCGGTGTAATCGGTAGAAGCAACCCATAGACGCAGAATATCTGCCCCTAATTTATCCATGACATCCTGCGGACTGATGGTATTACCGATAGATTTAGACATCTTACGGCCCTGACCATCCACAGTGAAACCATGCGTTAACACCTGACGGTAAGGTGCTTTACCTTTTATTGCCGTTGAGATCATCAGGGAAGACATAAACCAGCCACGGTGCTGATCTGAACCTTCAAGATAGATATCCGCAGCGTTACCCTGGAATTCAGGGCGGGCATCAACCACCGATGCGTGAGTTGATCCCGAATCGAACCAGACATCCAACGTATCAAAAATTTTGACATAGTTAGCCGCATCATCACCTAACAGTTCGGCTGGTTCCAGATCCCACCACGCCTGAATACCGTCAACTTCAACACGTTTTGCAACTTCTTCCATCAATTCGATAGTACGTGGATGAAGCTCTTCCGTCTCTTTATGGACAAAAAGAGACATCGGCGTACCCCAAGTACGTTGACGTGAAATACACCAGTCAGGGCGATTTTCAACCATTGCCTCAATACGGGCCTGACCCCAACCCGGAATCCACTCAACCCCTTTGATCTCCTGCAACGATTGTTTACGCAGACCATTTTGCTCCATGCTGACAAACCACTGCGGCGTGGCACGGAAAATGATAGGTGTCTTATGGCGCCAGCAGCAAGGATAACTGTGCTGTAATTTTTCCAAATGCAACAACGCATTGTTTTCACTCAGGATATTCAGCACAACATCATTCGCTTTAAAGACAAACACACCATCCAGAGAAGGATAAGTACCGGGCAGGTAGCAACCATTAGGGCCAACCGGGTTTGCAACTTCCAAGCCATATTTCTGACCAAGAACAAAGTCGTCCGGGCCGTGACCTGGGGCCGTATGCACAGCACCGGTACCCGCATCCAAAGTCACGTGATCACCCAGTACAACCGGTGAATCAAAACCCATAAATGGATGTTTAAAGCGCAACAGCTCCAATGCAGCACCCGTACAACTCCCTAATACTACCCACGAAGTTATACCTGCGCGCTGCATCACACTTTCTACCAAATCAGCAGCCAGGATCAGGCATTCACCCTCAATCTGTACTAATTGATAGCTAAATTCAGCATGCAAAGCGATCGCTCGGTTAGCCGGCAACGTCCACGGCGTGGTTGTCCAGATAACCAGAGAGACCGGTTGATCTGCTACCTGCACACCAAATTTCTCACAAACGGCAACTGCATCAACCGCATTAAAACGCACATCAATCGATGGAGAAGTTTTGTCGTAATACTCAACTTCTGCTTCGGCCAGTGACGAACGACAATCAGTACACCAGTGAACAGGCTTGGCACCTTTCAACAAATGACCATTAGCGATAATACGGCTCAATGCGCGAATAATGTCGGCTTCGGTCTTAAAGTCCATCGTCAAATATGGACGTTCCCAGTCACCTAATATGCCCAGACGGATAAAGTCTTTCTTCTGACCTTCAATTTGCTCTTTAGCATATTTGCGGCACTCGGCACGAAATTCAGCGGCGGAAAATTTTTCCCCCGGCTTACCAATAATCTGCTCAACCTTAAGCTCAATGGGTAAACCGTGGCAATCCCAACCAGGGATATATGGCGAATCATATCCCGCCATTCCTTTGGATTTAATAATAATATCTTTGAGAATCTTATTGACTGAGTGACCAATATGAATACTGCCATTCGCGTAAGGAGGGCCATCATGCAGAATAAATGTTTTTTTACCGGCTTTTGCTTTACGAATTACTTGATACAACCCATCTTTGTACCAACGTTTTAACATATCTGGTTCGCGCTTTGCTAAATCTCCGCGCATTGGAAACCCTGTTTCTGGCAGATTCAGGGTGTTTTTATAGTCACTCATTCGATTCTCAATTCCAATTTTCCGCTAGATACATGACACAGGTAGCTGCTTAAAAAATTCCTTCGCAGCAACCAAATCATTCGCAATTTGCTGCTTGAGTGCATCAAGGGAAGCAAACCGCTGTTCATTACGCAATTTTTTACGTAACACCACATCAATATAACGCCCATAGAGATCCATTTGGGTATCAATTAGATGTACTTCAAGTTGTTGACCCTGACCAGAGACTGTTGGACGTGTACCAATATTGGCAACACCCGGTAAAGGCTGGTCTCCCAAACCATAGACTTCAACAACATAAACGCCGTGTACCGGAACCACTAATCGTTTTAACGGCAAATTTGCTGTTGGAAAACCAATAGTGCTCCCTAGTCGCTTACCATGAACGACCCGGCCACAAATGCTGTATGGATGTCCCAATAATGTTTCGGCTAATACCAAATCATCATCTTGCAGTGCTTGACGGATAGCTGTGCTGCTAATCCGTAAACCATCATCACAAAAACTTTCACTGCTGGTCACATCAAAGCCGTATGTCTCACCGGCTCGCTGCAAAAAGGCAAAATCACCACTGCGAGATTGACCAAAACGAAAGTCGTCTCCTACAGCGAGAAACTTAACACCCAATTTTTCCACCAGCAACCGTGAAACAAAGGCTTCTGGCGTATTTGCCGCAAAATTTCTATCAAATTTCACGCATAATAAATAATCCACTCCACATTGGGCGAGATATTTGGCTTTATCCCTTAATCTCGTTAGACGCGCAGGAGCATTACCCTTAGCAAAAAACTCCAAAGGTTGTGGTTCAAAAATCATGACCATTACTGGTAATCCCAGACGCTGCCCTTCGTGTTTTAAGTGTTTCAGTAGTGCCTGATGACCTCTGTGGACACCATCAAAATTACCAATCGTCAACACGCAACCGCGGTGACATGTCCGGATATTACGTATACCGCGAATTAGCTCCATAGCTGGCTCAATACCCTGGAAATTACCAAATTATACCTTGTACAAAGCTCAAGGTTAACCCACCATCATAAGATGATTTAAATCAATAGCCCTGATTCATACAACAAAAACGAGCAGGAATCCCGAAAAATATTCATTTTATTTCTATCTGGACTATTCAATGAGATTTTTATTGTGAAAGACTGTATTCCCACTAAGTAAACTGATAAAATCCTGCGCCATCACAACGAAACAAGTTGCCGCGGTACAACGGCGCTTATTTGCACAAATCCATTGACAAAAGAAGGTTGAACAGGCATATTCCTCGGCCTTTGAATTGTCCTCGATAGAATATATTTGGGAGTTGGACCTTGGCTAATATCAAATCAGCTAAGAAACGCGCCATACAGTCTGAAAAACGTCGTCAGCATAACGCTAGCCGTCGTTCTATGGTGCGTACCTTTATCAAGAAGGTATATGCTGCTATCGCTACCGGCGATAAAGAAGCTGCGCAGAAAGCATTTCATGACATGCAACCTATTGTCGATCGTCACGCCTGTAAGGGTCTGATCCACAAAAACAAAGCAGCACGTCATAAATCTAATCTGACGGCGCAAATCAACGCAATGTAATAATTTGCGTTTGGGTTACTGAAAAACCGGCCTGCGCCGGTTTTTTTGTGTCTGCAGTTACTATCAATTATTTTTTAAGTACGCTTCTTAGATAGCACATTAAACAACGCAGAAAAATCTTTATTACATACCCTTTGAACAGCCGGGTGTTGAATCATTCGCTCAGCAAAAATCACATAATACTCTTCCTGCACGGCATCCAACCGACCAATCTCGGCAATATCATTATCTGTAAAAATATCATTGGTATACAAAGATGGCGCCACGAAAATCGCATTATGATACATACCAAACGCTTTCATTAACGCGGCATCATCAAACTCACCTAGTACTTCAACCTGAAGATTTTTATTACGTATCCAAGTCAACAATTTACGCCCCAACATAGAGCGACGCCCTGGAACCAATAAGCGACGTTCCTCCAAACATTCCGGGAAAGGTTTTTCCGGGATAGGTTGTCGGCAGAAGAAACTCACATCACATTCACCCAGTTTTACCGAGAACAGCCCTTCCTGTTGGGAAGAATCCACCGGGCAATCAGACAATATCATATCGAGTTTGTGCTGGCTGAGTTGTTCCAGCAACAACTCATGGGTTGATTCAAAACAACGTAGATGAATCTGCTCATGTTCCACAACCGCCGTTTTTAATACCTGGCTAACCAGACGTTTGGACAGTGCATCAGCAACACCAACATCAAATAAAAGATTAGATTCACGGCTGTAGTTAACGATATCCAACATCTCCTGGCTTAGCATAAACATCTTATCCGCATAGCGGAAGATAAGCTGTCCTAGCTCTGATGGCACTAATCCCCTGCCCTGACGTTTGAACAGTTTCCCTCCCAGACGCTCCTCCAGCGCTTTTATCTGTCCTGTGATCGTTTGAGGTGTTAGATAAAGCGCTTCTGCCGCCCCAACCACTGATCCTTCCTTGCAAACATGCCAGAAATAATAGAGATGATTAAAATTCAGATGTGACACCCGCATACGTTTTTCCTTATGTATCGCTTACGTCTGGTAGACAACGCCAGCCATACATTACTAATCCACCGTCTCCCGGTGATTTTCTGTTTTTTCACTACATAAAGTATCCGCGATACAATTTTAGTTGTTGTACCGCAAATACAAAAATGATGAGTCAGTCCAGAAATTTTCTCTAAAATGTAGAACTTCATTTGGCTAAGTTAATGAATTTATCCCCACTCTGCCATCACTTTTTCTTTGGTAAGACCATTCGTAACAAGCCATACCCCATAAACGCAGCGATGGTTGAACCTATCAGAATGCCAAGACGGGAATAGACACTGAAAGATTCATCCGCTCCTTCAAAAGCCAATCCTGAAATAAAGATAGACATAGTAAAACCGATTCCACAAAGAACAGAGACCGCAAATATCTGTTTAAGATTAATCTGCTGTGGCAATTTAGCAAATCCGATCTTAATAGAAATATAGCTAAAAAGAAAAATGCCCAATGGCTTACCAAGAAACAGAGCCACAGCAATACCTAACGGTAACATATCGGTCAAACCATTTAACGTAACGCCATTCAGGGCTACGCCTGCATTGGCAAATGCAAATAATGGCAAAATAAGATACGCCACCCAAGGATGCAAACCGTGCTCAAGTAATTCAGATGGTGAATGACCATTCTGACCACGCAGAGGAATCAGAAAACCAACAATGACGCCAGCTAGTGTTGCATGAACACCCGATTTCAAGATGCAAACCCAAAGGATAGTGCCAACAGCCAGATAAGCCGATGTTTTTTCGACACCACGCCAATTCATCCAAACCAGCAAAGCAATCATTGCCGCTGACAATCCAAGCGCCACAAGAGAAACCGTTTTGGTATAAAACAGAGCGATAATCACAATAACGCCCAGATCATCAATAATCGCGAGTGCCAACAAGAAAACCTTGAGTTCTATTGGCACCCGCTTAGACAATAGCGCCATCACCCCCAAGGCAAAAGCAATATCGGTTGCCGCAGGAATAGCCCACCCTTGACGGGTAAATTCATCATTGCCATTAAATAACAGATATATCAGTGCCGGAGCGGCCATACCTCCTATCGCCGCTATTACCGGAAATATTGCCTTATCACGCCCCGCTAAAGAACCTTCCAGCAATTCCCGCTTGACTTCCAGACCAACAATCAAAAAGAAGACAGCCATTAAGCCGTCATTAATCCATAACAATAAAGGCTTATTGATCTCCAGTGCAGCGAATTGCACTACCATCGAAATATTAAGAAATTGCTGATAAATACCCTGTAATGGCGAGTTTGCCATTATCAGCGCAATAATGGCAGCAATGATAAGAAGGAGCCCTCCAGCCGCTTCTAATTTCAGGAATTGACGAATAATTGCTGTCACGATGATTAACCTCTGAAACTGATCGAGCTTAAATGGTACTCTAGCTATGGTTTCGAAAAAAATCGATTTTATAACCAGAATAATTCGATATAACCGATCTATTGATGATCTACATCTCAATAAAATAGATTATCAATCAGAGGAAATCGTTAAGTGAAGCGTGCCTATTTATTTTACATTAGCACCAATTTCCCGCATCTTAGCCAAAATGCGGTTTAAATCATCTTCTGATAGTGTTAACTGTGTTGCTATATATACCCTTCATCTTTCAAACTGCTGCTTTGTTGGCAGCTTTCACTCACCCCAGTCACATAGTTATCTATGCTCCTGGGGATTCGTTCACTTGCCGCCGCGCTGCAACTCGAAATCTATTAGGTATAGAATAGAATGTGCGGAGAAATAACACGTGGCATTTTCCCGCCCGTGTATTTTCTCCATTGATTGTTACCGGAAACTCCCGCTAAATCGGCCATTTGTTCTCCCGTGAAACCTAATTCTTCTTTGAGTTTAATGAGATCTTCTGTAGTAGGAGGAGAATAATTGCCGATCAGTCGCATAAGTATTCCAGAACAAAGCCCCTTACGGGGCCAATTAATTAAATGAATTTGAGCGCTACCTTATATTATTACACAATAAAAAGCAGCCCTTTTAGGGTTAATTGTCAATGTTGATCGATTAATTTTTCACCTCAAAATATTAGTATTCAATATGACTTCATATTATGCAAAATATATTTTTTCAGAATTTATATAGCTAGATAATTTCTAAGGATTCGACAGAAAAGATAAAATAAGACAATAATAACGAGAAAACAGCATGAACAATTAACAGGTATTAAAACTGGTCATATTGCAATCTTTAAATACAAAAAAAGAATTAAGAATATTATTAATATACACTAATCATTTGAAAAACAAATCAATATCGATTAATAAACAACAAATCATCTTTACATCCAATAACATTTTTTCTTTTAGTAGGCATTATTGAGTGATATTCCTCACTATTAGTGACAATAATTGGCGATATAATCTGAATTTTATTCTCTTGAAGAAATTCCAGATCAAAATTAACTAATACCTCACCGGCAACTACTCTCTGCCCTTCTATAATTTGCAAATTAAATCCCGCTCCTTGCAAACCTACCGTTTCAATACCAATATGAATTAATAACTCCACTCCTTGATCGGAAATTAAACCAATAGCATGTCCAGTCGGAGTAATCATTGAAACCTTGCCATTAAAAGGCGATTTAACCACACCTTCGGTAGGAATAATAGCAATACCATCACCAATAATTTTTTCAGAAAAAGTGTCGTCAGGTACTCTTGAGAGAGATTCTATTGTGCCGGTCATCGGAGAACGTAATATGATTTTCTTCTTTTTTGAAAAACGTGGCTTTATTAATACTATAGAATCAACATTAGATTCTAATTTCATTAATAAAGTGGATATAAATGCCACTAAGAAACTACTAAAAATGCCAAGCAAAATAAAAATAAAATTATTGCTATCTTTTTGCATATAAAAAGGTAATGACACCAATCCCGGTACACTAAAAGCAAATATTTTCACAGAGAAAATACCTATAATAGCGCCACCAACGGCTCCACCCATTAATGCAGCATAAAAAGGTTTTCTTAATTTAAGCGTAACGCCATACATTGCAGGTTCAGTTACGCCTAAAAAAGCAGAGAATGAAGATGAATAAGCTAATGATTTCATTTGCCTGTCTTTAGTTTTAATTGCGACTGCTAATGTCGCACCAGCTTGTGCAATATTACTCGCAAAACTGATGGGTAATAACATAAAATCGTATCCAAGAGATTTAAAATTAGCAAAAACACTTGGCAAAAAGGCATAATGCATTCCAGTAATAACTAAAATAGGTATCAATCCACCTAACAATAATCCCGCAAACGGTCCAGCCACGGAAAATAATATTAAAAGCCACTTTTCAATATACAAACCAATTGTATTTCCCAACGGTGCAGCAATAATCAATAAAATAGGTGCAGAAATTAATAAGACCAATAATGGTGTAAATATTATTTTCAATACCGTTGGAATAAACCTATCTACCCATCTATGAATATAACTGAGCAACCAAACCCCTAAAATAATTGGAATGGCAGTATAACTATAATGAATAGCGGGAATAGTAATACCAAATACACTGAAATATCCACCACCAGAACTGCTCACAAGATCAGATAATGTTGGATAAATTAAAATACACGCTAATGTGGCGGCAATAAATTCATTTGTTTTAAATTTTCTTGCCGCTGAAAAAGCCAAAAGAACAGGCAAAAAATAGAGAGGTGTATCAGAAAGAATATATAATAATTTATACTCATTACTCTGCTCTGAAACCCAATCCATCATATAGAAAAAAATTAATCCGCCTTTAAGTAAACCCGCCCCTACAATTGCAGGCAATATGGGAACAAATATGCCTGAAATGACGTCAAGAATATGACTAATGAAACCCTTTTTTGGACCATAATGATTTCCTTCATTTTCTTTTAACTGCTTAATTATTTCACTAAATATTTCAACAACTCTATTGCCAATAATTATTTGCAATTGCCCGCTGTGAAAATGTGCTCCAATAACCCCCTGCATTTTTCTGATCGCAGCAATATCTACTTTACTATCATCTATAATATTAAAACGCAATCTGGTAACACAATGCCAACTTTTATTTATATTTTCTTGTCCGCCAATAAATATAATGATCTCTTTTGCAAAATCTTCATCTCTCATTTTATTCACCACCTCCCAAAAAATCTAAATCACATAAATATACTCATCTAATACCATTAGCGATTGACACTTATTTGACGATCCATTTACTTATCATTCTCTGCCCTTATAACTATCATTAACCACCCGCTCTATATGAATGACTAAATAAATCAATTCATCATCGGGCACTTTCCATTGGTATTTCTCCCTCAGATATTTAATTAGCTTAACTGCACAGTTGTAGCTTTTGAAATACTTTTCTTCTATCAACTCTTGCAGAGAAAAATCCATCTCAATCGCAGAAGAATGCTCATTTTTATTTTGTCTAATCAGGAAATAGCGCAAATGCGTAATAAAACGAGAGTAATTTACCGAGGTTGTATCAAGGTTAACATGAAAATAGTAGTGAATAAGCTTAACCGTTTTATTAATCAAATTCGTTAATTTTAATGTATCTCCCATTGTTTGCCCTTCATATTGAGCATTGACAAAATGCAAGGCAATCAATGAGGCTTCTATCGGCGGTAATGGTTTTTCAATCTGGTCATTAATATAGATAAGCGCCTGTTTACCGACTTCATATTCCAACGGGTAAAGATGAGGGATCTCCCATTGTAAGACATTACCAATCTGATATCCTTTACTCATTCGCTCAAATGCAAAGTTTAAATGCTCTGACAAAGTAATGAGTAATGAATCGTTGAGAGATTTGCCAAGAAGATCTTTCCCTAATGCGATAATTTTCTCGGTTAGCTCTATAACTGAGACTGGAATAGTCGCAATAATTTGATTAATTCTATCGTTCTTTTCAACAGTGAAGACTTTTTCAACATCTTGAATATTCAGCCTATCGCCTTTTTTTCTATTAAAACCTATGCCCTTATCCATTAGAATAACTTCATTATTATTCTCATCAACGGCAAGAACGACATTATTATTTATGAGTTTTACTATCGTTAACAAAAGAGATACCTTACAGGATAAACTATTATATGCACCAATATATGCACCAACCTAAGCCTATAAAATAGGTGAAATATATTTGTGACCTGGTTGTGCCTGAGTCTAATCAGTAACACTCCTGTACACTATATTCATTATGTTACCTTTTAAGCTAAAACATTATTTTTACAAAGTCAACGACACAGCAACATATCCACTTACCCAGGATATTTATGATAAGCATCACATTTTTACCAAAATTACATTTAATAACTTGCAAGTATCGCAAGGAGTAATTAGTTTTTGACCAACTGATATAGGCTTGTTACCGACTTAGTTGCGACTGACGTCGGGCAAAACCTAATCCATCACGCTACAGTTCCCTTATTCCAAGGCGATTGTAGATGGTGGGTTAGGTTTTTTTTTACCTTAAATTTGGCCTTTCGCTGTTTTCAGCGTACTAAAATGAAGGAGAGGTCCAATGAGATACGAAAGTCTGGCTGAGAAAATAGTCAGCACAATAGGTGGGAAAGAGAATATATCTAGCCTAGTCCATTGTGCGACTCGTTTACGATTTAAACTTAAAGATAGCAGCCTGACCAATAGCGAATTACTCAAACAGACTGCGGGAATTATTACCGTAGTAGAGAGTGGTGGGCAATATCAGGTAGTCATCGGTAGCCATGTAGGTGATGTTTACGATGATATTAATCATAAATACTTACAAGATGACGCAGAAGCAGCACAAAATATAACTTCACCACAAGAGATAAAACGAGATAACGCCAGAGGTTTAAAACGCATTCTTGATGTCGCCATTGATATTATTTCCAGTATTTTTACCCCGCTATTAGGTGTATTGGTTGCAGCCGGATTAATTAAAGGCATTCTCGCTTTATCCAACGTATTCAATTGGATGAGCATAGACAGCGGTACCTATAAAATTTTATACGCTACCGGTGATGCAATGCTCTATTTCATGCCTATTTTATTAGGGTATACCGCAGGTAAGCGGTTCGGAGGCAACCCTTTTATTACCATGGTTATCGGGGCAGCCTTAACCTATCCAACCATGACCGAGACATTTAAACTTTCACAAATTACGCCTGCTATTCACCTCAATTTCCTTGGTGTCCCTATTACTTTCATTAATTACAGCTCAACAGTTGTTCCCATTATTTTATCAGCATGGTTTAGCTGCTTGCTGGAAAAGAAGTTTAACAGTTGGTTTCATTCTTCCTTCAAAATGTTTGCCACACCTTTCCTATGTCTATTGATTACGGTTCCTTTGACTTTTCTAGTTATTGGCCCTATAGCAACAGAGCTCAGTGATAGCCTGGCAGCGGGATATCTCTTTTTCTATCAATTAAATCCGGTCATTGCTGGACTTTTGATGGGCGCATTGTGGCAGGTTTGTGTCATTTTCGGTCTGCATTGGGGACTTATCCCAATAATGATCAATAATATGATGACCCAGAAAAGAGATATGCTCTCTCCACTGCTCCAGCCAGCAATATTTGGTCAAGCAGGTGCAACTCTGGGGGTATTTTTACGTACACGCGATAAGAATATGAAAACATTATCAGGTACCGCACTGATATCAAGTCTCTTTGGCATCACTGAGCCATCTATTTATGGTGTCACACTGCCACTAAAACGCCCATTTATTATCGGTTGTATTGGCGGGGCACTTGGCGGGGCAATTGTCGGTTTCTATTCAGGAACAGCATATAACGTTGGCGGCATGGGTATCTTTGCATTTACCTCATTTATTTCTCCCTCCGGCATAGATAGTGCTTTCTGGAGTGTCGTATTAGGTTCGTTAGGTTCATTTGTCTTCTCCTGTATCGCAACCTATTTATTCGGTTTGCCATCAGAAGTAAAAGCTTCACCAATAACATCCCGTACAAAAAATTAATTTAAACTCTGAGAGGAAGAATCATATTAAGAAGATATCTTCCAAGTTTAACGAGCAATTAACAAGAGGAAAATCATGAACAAACAATTTCCAAATAACTTCCTTTGGGGAGGAGCGCTGGCTGCAAATCAAGTTGAAGGTGCCTATCAAATAGATGGCAAAGGGTTATCAACCTCAGATATGCAACCCCGCGGAGTCATTGGTCACAGCATAGAACGCAGTTTGGGTGATTTTCATATTAAGGATATTGGTATCGATTTTTATCATCGTTATCCCGAAGATATTGCGCTATTTGCTGAAATGGGATTTAAATGCCTGAGAACCTCTATCGCCTGGACACGTATATTCCCTGAAGGAGATGAAGAAATACCGAACGAAAATGGTTTAGCTTTTTATGATCGCCTTTTTGACGAAATGATAAAACATAATATTCAACCATTGATTACGCTTTCTCATTTTGAAATGCCTTATGGCTTAGTAAAAAAATATGGTGGTTGGGGAAATCGTGAAACAATTACGTTTTTTGACCATTATACCAGAACTGTTTTTAAACGTTACCAACATAAAGTAAAATATTGGCTGACATTCAATGAAATTAACATGTCTTTATTCTCTTGTTTTACCGGCGCAGGATTACCAGAAAAAAGTAAAATTCAAGATATTTATCAGGCGCTACATTATCAATTAGTTGCCAGTGCTAAAGCAGTTAAAGCCTGCCATGAAATTATTCCTGATGCAAAAATAGGTAATATGGTGGCAGCGGCACCTTATTATCCATTGACTTGTCACCCTGATGATATATTAGAATCATTGAAAAAGAATCGCGAATGGTTGTTCTTCTTTGATGTACAAGCTCGTGGATATTATCCATCTTATATGTCCCGTCTATTTGAAGAGCAAAATATTACACTTGATATAACAGATGAAGATAAAAAAGCACTCAAAGAAACCGTTGATTTTCTCTCTTTCAGTTACTACATGAGTAGCTGTGCAACGACAAATCCTGAGATTATCAAGACCTCAGGGAATATAATTAATCCGGTGAAAAATCCTTATCTGTCCAGCTCAGAATGGGGATGGCAAATCGATCCCCAAGGTATTCGCTATCTTCTCAATATGCTATATGACCGTTACCAGAAGCCCCTGTTTATTGTAGAAAACGGTTTGGGTGCCAGGGATGTTATTCAAGACGATGGCTCTATTATTGATGATTATCGTATTAACTATCTCAACGATCACTTATTTCAGATACGAGAAGCCATTGAAGATGGTGTTCAATTATTAGGATATACCTCATGGGGGCCAATAGATTTGGTCAGCGCCTCTACAGCAGAAATGTCAAAACGATATGGATTTATTTATGTCGATCGTGATGACCAAGGTAATGGGACATTAGAACGGCGACGTAAAAAAAGTTTTAGTTGGTATAAAGAGGTGATAAGCAGTCACGGGAATACGCTTAAATCCCCGGAGGAAAAAAATGAAAATAACCAATAAATTTCGTTTACTCACAGTTCCACTTATTTTGCTTTATAACAATATTACTGTGGCAGCAGAAAATAGCTGTAGCTCGTATGATGCCCTTTTACCGAGAGGACAAGAAACACCTTCGGTTTCATCTGCATGCGATACCGTATTTCCTGAATGGGGCGGCCTTAGAAAAGAGATGGCAGATCGTGGCTTTTATGCAAATTTTCAACTACTCACTAACCTAACCTACGATGTATCAAGAAGCTGGAAAAATACACCTAATCCCAATTATATGGGACAGCGCTTAACTACCGGTAATATGGCCGCTACAGAACTCACTTACGATTTATCACGGATTGGTTTCACTGATAAAGCACAACTGCGTTTAGGTTTAACCTATGCTTATAATAACTTCAAAAATAATGGTCAAGATGGACATCCTTTTGTCTCAGCCTTTTCCATTAACCAACCCTTATTTAATGACCAAGTAATATTAAATTACGGCTATACAACACTACTCTTCAATTTCTATGGATTATTTTTTGGTAGCAGTACAGCCTCATCCGCGTTGGGGCCAACCAGTGTCATGTTGGCCCAAGCTGGCCTCACCATGACCAAACCGAGTCCATCGATAGATATTCGGTTTTTATCGGAAAATAAACGTTGGTATGACCACATTGGTGTTGCCAGAAGTCAAAGCTCAGAAGGTTTAAAGGCAGACTCAAAATATAATACTTACGGTCTGCGCTGGAAACTTCCCAGAGCAGGCACCTTGGTGATCAATGAATTAGGTTATCGTGTTAATACCAATGAAACGGAAAATATGATCTGGCTGCGGGGCGGATCGGTGTTCAATAAAACACCTTATTTTAACTATAATAACTTAGAGTATGAAGATAACACTTACTCTCATTATATAGCGGCTACCCGCCAAATAACCAAACCGGATGCGTCAATGCCTTTCCGTGGCTGGTATATTGACGGCAAAGCCAATTACGCACCAAAGAATCGTAACCTATTTAATGCTGATATTTCGTTATCACTGTTCAGCATCGGGCCATTTAATTCACGTCCAAACGATATGGTCACTTTTGGTCTGGCATACGATAAATTCAGTAACGATGCAAAAGATTACTTCGCCCGCAATGGTCAACTTGCTGAAAGTTATAGTGCCACCGCTTCTGTAGCGTATACCTATCGTGTTTACAACGGAATCTATTGGACTAATAGCTTATCGTATACTCATCACCCATCAGTGACACCGAAAGAGGATGATGCCTATAACTTGCTCACACAAATTACTGTTAGTTTATAATTTTCAATTTAAACAAAAAGTCCTCATTTAAAACGAGGACTTTTCACCCGTAATTTGAGCTTTATTTAGCAATCCAGCTCTATACCCGTTATCTTTCAAGTTGCCTCTTTGTTGGCTGCACTCGCTCACCCCGATCACATAGTTCGCTATGCTCCCGGGGATTCACTTCCTTGCCGTCGCGATGTATCTTGAAATCCACAGGGTATATATGTGGCGACATCGACTATTACTTAGTCAAATCATCAAAGAATTTCTTTACACCATCGAAGAAACTTTTAGAACGTGGGCTATTCGTTTCTTCGCCAGCACCACCGAAAGATTCACCCAATTCGCACAGTAATTCTTTCTGTCTTTCATTCAATTTAACTGGCGTTTCTACCACTACCCGGCACAGTAAATCACCCTGAATGCCACCACGGACAGATTTAACACCTTTGCCTTTCATGCGGAACATTTTACCTGTCTGGGTTTCAGCAGGTATTTTCAATTTCACACGGCCATCGAGGGTTGGTACTTCGATTTCTCCGCCCAGTGCCGCCATTGCAAAGTTAACCGGCACTTCACAATAGAGATTACTTTCTTGACGCTCAAAAATATGGTGCGATTTCACCTGTACCTGAACGTACAGATCACCTGCGGGTGCGCCTTTAGCTCCCGCTTCACCTTCACCACTCAAACGAACGCGGTCACCGGTATCTACACCTGCCGGGATCTTAACAGACAGGGTTTTGTATCTTTCAACTCGCCCATGACCATGACATTTATGGCAAGAATCTTTAATGATCTGACCACGTCCATGACAATGTGGACAAGGTTGCTGAACGGTGAAGAACCCCTGACGCATATGAACCTGACCAGCACCTTGACAGGTTGAGCAGGTTACAGGGCTGGTTCCTGCTTTTGCGCCGCTACCATGACAGGCATCACAGGTTTCCAGTGTCGGGATACGGATCTCTTTGGTCACACCACGAACTGCTTCTTCCAGCGTCAACTCCATGCTGTAACGCAAATCAGCACCGCGGCTTGGACGCTGTTGACGACGACCACCTCCGAAGATATCACCGAAAACGTCACCAAAGATATCACTAAAATCAGCACCGCCGCTAAAACCGCCACCGCCCATGCCACCTTGTTCAAAAGCAGCATGACCATATTGGTCATAAGCAGCCCGTTTCTGGTCATCCGTCAGAATTTCATAAGCTTCTTTAACTTCTTTGAATTGACTTTCTGCTTCTTTATCACCCTGATTACGATCAGGATGATATTTCATCGCCAGCCGCTTATAGGCTTTTTTAATCTCTTTTTCGCTCGCTGTTTTGGAAACCCCCAAAACTTCGTAATAATCTCTTTTCGCCATCTCTTATTTTACCCTTAACATACGCGCACGGGCGCAGAGTTCCCTCGACGCCCGTGCCGGTTAATCAGCAACAGTTGTCATCATCTAACTGTCACCGCGCCCGCTAAGGGCTATTATTTTTTATCTTTAACTTCTTCGAATTCAGCGTCTACAACGTCGTCATCTTTCTTCGCACTGTCACCAGCGTCTGCGGTTGCACCAGCCTGAGCCTGCTGCTGAGCAATTTCCAACAACTTAGCGGAAGCCTGAACCAAAGCCTGAATTTTCGCTTCAATATCCGCTTTATCTTCGCCTTTCGCTGCGGTTTCTAGCTGAGTGATAGCACTTTCAATCGCAGTTTTATCTTCTGCTGGCAGCTTGTCACCCGCTTCTTCTACTTGCTTACGGGTACCGTGAACCAGTTGATCTGCTTGGTTACGCGTTTGTACCAACTCTTCAAACTTACGATCAGATTCAGCGTTAGCTTCTGCATCACGAACCATCCGTTGAATTTCGTCCTCATTCAGACCGGAAGAGGCCTTGATAGTGATCTGCTGTTCGCGACCAGTGTTTTTGTCTTTAGCAGATACATGCAAAATACCATCAGCATCAATATCAAAAGTCACTTCAATCTGAGGCATACCACGAGGTGCTGCTTGGATACCATCCAAATTGAACTGGCCCAAAGATTTGTTATCACCGGCACGTTTACGCTCACCCTGCAACACATGGATAGTTACCGCAGACTGATTGTCGTCTGCCGTAGAGAACACCTGGCTGTGTTTGGTTGGGATCGTGGTGTTTTTCACAATGAGGGAAGTCATAACGCCACCCATTGTTTCGATACCCAGAGACAGTGGTGTAACATCCAGCAACAAGACATCTTTCACATCACCGGCCAGAACACCGCCCTGTACCGCAGCACCCATTGCTACCGCTTCGTCAGGGTTCACATCTTTACGTGGCTCTTTACCGAAGAAGTCAGCAACCACTTTCTGTACCATTGGCATACGGGTCTGACCGCCCACCAAAATGACATCGTTCACATCAGAAACTGACAGGCCGGCATCTTGCAATGCGACTCGTACAGGCTCCATAGAACGTTTAACCAGCTCTTCTACCAGTGATTCCAGTTTCGCACGGGTCACTTTGATATTCATGTGCTTAGGACCGGTTGCATCTGCGGTGATATATGGCAGGTTCACATCGGTCTGTTGTGCAGAAGAGAGTTCAATTTTTGCTTTTTCCGCTGCTTCTTTCAGACGTTGCATTGCCAATGGGTCGTTACGCAGATCAATGCCCTGATCTTTCTTAAATTCGTCAACCAAGTAGTTGATCATACGGCTGTCGAAGTCTTCACCGCCCAAGTGAGTATCACCGTTGGTTGCCAGCACTTCATATGTTTTTTCACCATCAACTTCATCGATTTCGATAATAGAGATATCGAAAGTACCACCACCAAGGTCATAAACCGCGATAGTACGGTTACCTACTTCTCTGTCCAAGCCATAAGCCAGTGCAGCAGCGGTTGGTTCGTTGATAATACGTTTTACTTCCAGACCTGCGATACGGCCAGCATCTTTGGTTGCTTGACGCTGAGCATCGTTAAAATATGCAGGTACGGTGATTACCGCTTCAGTCACTGGCTCACCCAGATAATCTTCTGCCGTTTTCTTCATTTTCTTCAAAACTTCAGCAGAAACCTGAGGAGGAGCCATCTTCTGGTCTTTCACTTCCAGCCATGCGTCGCCATTATCTGCCGCAATAATTTTGTATGGCATGATAGCTACATCGCGTTGCGCTTCTTCGTCTTGGAAACGACGGCCAATCAGACGCTTAATAGCAAACAACGTATTTTGCGGGTTAGTAACAGCCTGACGTTTAGCCGGTTGACCAACCAGAGTCTCACCATCCTGGGTATAAGCAATGATGGAAGGGGTTGTGCGATCACCTTCGCTGTTTTCCAGCACACGAGCTGTCGTGCCATCCATAATAGCTACACAAGAGTTGGTAGTTCCCAGGTCGATACCAATAATTTTACCCATCTAAACGCCTCCAAAGAAATTCGTAATCAGTCAAGTTGCTAATCAATATGAGGATGACTTTCTGCTTTTCAATGGCACCCATTTTTATGCCTCTACGCGATTCCTCACCCTTGCTTATAACACCGGCTGTATAGGACAGCGATTAGCAACTGCGGTTGATTATAAGATGGGGTCGTTAAAGCTATCATCAAGGGGGGATGCGAAAAAAAAACCTTTTTATTATTTCAAAGATTATTGTTTCATTGCTGACAGATCATTATGATTCGCCTCCTTTGCTATTTATGACTTTTATGATTTTCTTTCAGAGGACTTATGAGCGCGAATCAATTGGCTAATCCCGGCCCCTTAGGGCTAATGGGCTTCGGCATGACAACCATTCTGCTTAATCTGCATAACGCAGGTCTCTTTCCACTGGCATCCGTTATCCTGAGTATGGGCATTTTCTACGGCGGCCTGGCTCAAGTACTGGCAGGGATTTTTGAATATAAGAAAGGCAATACCTTTGCCGCAACGGCTTTCACCTCCTATGGGTTGTTTTGGCTCAGTCTGGTCGGGTTATTATTTCTGCCTAAAATGGGACTGGCAGAAGCCACCAGCAGCCAATATTTAGCGGTATATCTTGGCCTATGGGGTGTGTTTACTCTGTTTATGTTCTTTGGCACCTTCAAGGCTAACCGCGTACTACAGTTTATCTTTGGTGGCCTGACACTGTTGTTCGCTTTGTTAGCGATTGGCAACTTTACCGGAAATACCACTCTTCTGACGATTGCCGGTTATGAAGGGATAATATGTGGTGCCAGCGCATTTTATCTGGCAATGGCGGAAGTGCTGAATGAGCAGTATGGACGCACTATTCTGCCCATTGGCGAGATAAAACCGTAATAAACCGCGGGTTGGAAGAAGGCAAATTTTTTCTCCTCTTCCAGTCCGTTATTTTCAGAGGAAAAGATGGTAGAAAAAGCCGATGATATTTACCCCTGCGCTATTAAAGGTACACGGCAACTTAACCACGAAGCGCCAATGTCCATCAGCACCATAGAAAAACCTGAAACATTGGAAAGGCAGACAAGATTTGTTTTCTTTCCATCCCAAGCAACATTTTGTGTCATTGAAGCGTTCAATAATTCAAAGTAAGCATCTGTCATTTTATTGCCTACAGTGTTTCAACCAGATTTGCACCGTCCGAAGCCTGACACACATAAATGGCCTCTTTCAGACCTGTCAACGCAAAATAATGTTGTTCTACCGCAGCCTTAACCACATCAACCAAAGTTTGTGGAACTAAAGCCACCACACAACCCCCAAACCCACCACCAGTCATTCTCACTCCACCCTGTTTACCAATGACTTGTTTCACAATATCAACCAAGGTATCGATTTCAGGTACGGTAATTTCAAAATCATCACACATTGACTGATGTGATTGCGCCATAAGTTCCGCGATTAATGGCATATCACCCTTTGCTAATGCTTTTGCTGCCAAAAGTGTACGTTCATTTTCCGTGATCACATGGCGTGCACGTTTAGCCACTACACTATCCAGCTCAACACGACGTTTTTCAAACTCATCTAATGCCACATCCCGCAAAGCTTTAACCTCAAATAGTGCGGCTGCTTGTTCACATTGAGCCCGACGAACATTATATTCACTGCCAACCAATTCCCGTTTTTTATTTGAATTAATAATCATAACTGCAATATCTTTCGGCATAGATACGGCTTGCGTGGTTAAATGACGACAATCAATTAATAACGCATGATCCTTCTTACCTTGTGCGGAAATCAATTGATCCATAATGCCACAATGACAACCGACAAATTCATTTTCAGCTTGCTGCCCATTTAATGCTATTTCTGTTTGGCTAATGGCTAAGTGGTAAAGGTTTTTAATTGTTTGACCAATAACTGTTTCCAGTGCAGCCGATGAACTTAATCCCGCCCCTTGTGGCACATTACCCACTACCACAATATCTGCCCCGTTAAATATATACCCACGACTGAGCAGACACTTTACAACACCGCGAATATAATTAGCCCACATTTTACTTTCATGAAATATAATAGATTGGCTAATATCAAACTCGTCTAACTGATTATTATAATCAACCGAAACAACACGGATAATATTATCTTCTCGTTTCGCCGCAGCAGCCACGATTTGGTAATTAATAGCACAGGGCAATACAAAGCCGTCATTATAATCCGTGTGCTCTCCAATCAAATTAACCCGACCCGGTGCCTGAATAATATGTGTCGGCGTATAATGAAATACTAAATCAAAAACATTTTTAACGCGATTAATTAAAGTTTCCATCACATTACTCTCAAATATGGTATCAACCACTCGATAATGAGCATTGCTGCTCTTTATAATGTACATCGCTCACAGCACGCAAAAGCTGAGCAGCTTGCTCTGCCGTTAAATCACGTTGTGTTTCAGCAAACATTTCATAGCCTACCATAAATTTTCGCACAGTAGCCGATCGCAATAATGGCGGATAGAAAAGTGCATGCAGTTGCCAATGTTCAATATCGCTGCCTTGTGCAAAAAACGGCGCAAAATGCCAACCCATTGAATAAGGAAAAGAGCTATGAAATAAGTTGTCATAACGACTGGTAAGCTTTTTAAGCGCAACCGCCAAATCATCGCGTTGTTCACCCGTTAATTCATTCATACGACGAACATGAACTTTAGGTAATAACATGGTTTCATAGGGCCATGCAGCCCAATAAGGCACAACCACCAACCAATGGGTTGTATCGACCACCACCCGTTCACCATCAGCTAATTCAGCCTGAACATAATCCATCAGTAAATTGGAACCTTGTTCTTGGTAATAGTTACGTAACTGTTTATCTTTACGTTCAATTTCGTTTGGCAGAAAACTATTTGCCCAAATTTGTCCATGTGGATGAGGCTGAGAACATCCCATTACTTCACCCTTATTTTCAAAAATTTGAACCCAAAGATATTCTTTACCCAGTATTTCAATATGCTCATTCCAGGTATCAATTACCTGACGAATATGTTTAACCGGCAATTCAGGCAATGTCTTACTGTGATCAGGAGAAAAACAGATCACGCGACTTAATCCTCGTACTCCTTGTATTTTAAATAACGGGTGAGACGATTGGAGCACATCAGGTGAATCGGGCATTAAAGCCGAAAAATCATTATTAAAAACAAAGGTTCCTTGATAAGCAGGATTTTTATCACCGGAAATACGTGTATTTGATGGGCAAAGAAAACATTGCTCATCATAGTTAAGAATATTATCTATCAATGGCTGCTCATCTTGCCCACACCACGGCCGCTTCACTCGATGAGGAGAGACCAAAACCCATTGCCCGGTTAGCGGATTGTAACGACGATGGGGATGTTCAACAGGATTGAATGCAATTTTGGGCATAGCAGTCTCTACTTTTTATATACCCATCATCTTTCAAGTTGCCTCTTTGTTGGCTGCACTCACTCACCCCGGTCACATAGTTACCTATGCTCCCGGGGATTCGCTCCCTTGCCGTCGCGATGCATCTTGAAATCCATTGGGTATATTTTTCAACACCGATTGTGAAAATCTTTATTAATACTTAGGCTGGACACAGTTTAACAACGGACATTAACACTAATCTGAGATACCAATCACGCAAATGTAAACGGTTACACAAAAAGTTTAAATATAAACCTAAAATACAGATAATGTGTTCAACTTTAACATATTCTGCAAACATGAGTTAAAAGTCACAGTAAATTTACTTAATCTATTAATTAAAACAAATTATTAAGAATTAAGATAAGTTACAAATAGGATATTTAATAACAATTTTGTGATTCTGATTACATCTCCACCAAATGGTAACGTTTACAAGTTTGGCCCGATGTTATTCAAGTTTTCTTCCTGATATTAGGTGGATTGCTCACAACATTTATTGCTGTCAGCTATATTGGCGGCAATGAAGGCATGATAGCTGGATTTATAAAAATGGCTGATGCGGCACCGGGGCACTTTGAAATGATTTTGGATAAAAGTAACCCTGAATTCATAAACTTGCCTGGTCTTGCTGTACTGATTGGCGGTTTATGGGTCGCAAACCTCTATTATTGGGGCTTCAACCAATACATTATTCAGCGTACTCTTGCCGCAAAATCAATTCAGGAAGCACAGAAAGGAATTGTTTTCGCCGCCTTTCTGAAACTCATTTTGCCTTTCCTGGTTGTTGTGCCGGGCATTGCCACTTACGTGATCACAACATCCCCTGAATTAATGGCCGGTTTAGGTAATATTGCACTGCACAACATGCCTGATGCAACGCACGCAGATAAAACTTATCCGTGGTTAACGCAATTTCTACCAGTCAGTTTTAAAGGTATCCTTAACCCGAAAAACTCAGCCTCGCTGATTGATTTAGCAAGAACCTTATCTTCCTGAGCCAAAACCTCAACCGGTAGATGATGATAGGTGGCGGATAAAAGTTTGATTTTTTGATTCTCTAATCAACCCATTGCTTAACGACAAGCACTTTTCGGTCTAAAAGCCGCGACTACCTTATCATTGGTTTCCACATATGGGCCATCCAGCAATTGGATACAATATGGCACGCTGGCAAAAATGCCGGATACCAGAACGTTGCCGTTTTCGTCTTTCAAACCTTCCAGCGTTTCTGCAATTGCTTTTGGTTGCCCCGGTAAGTTCAGGATCAGCGCCTGTTTGCGAATAACACCAACCTGACGGGATAAAATTGCCGTTGGAACAAATTGCAAACTAATCTGACGCATCTGTTCGCCATAGCCCGGCATTTCACGATCTGCAACCGCTAATGTGGCATCAGGAGTCATATCTCGGCGTGCCGGACCCGTTCCACCAGTGGTCAAAACCAGATGACAGCCGATTTCATCCACCAGCTCACACAAGGTTTGTTCAATGATGATCTGCTCATCCGGGATCAGACGAGCCTCTATCTGAAAAGGGGTGGTAATCGCACTTTTCAGCCACTCGGACAATGCCGGAATCCCTTTGTCCTGATAAACCCCACTCGATGCACGATCAGAGACGGATACCAAGCCAATGCGCAATTCATTCATACAAACCTCAATTAACTGATGGCAAAAAGGCGGCTAATTATGCCGCCTTTGACACTAAAAGAATAGCTTATAACCTATTATTACAGCAGATCAGCGATCATCTTCTCAAGTTTACCCTGATCGATAGCAAATTTACGGATACCATCCGCCAGTTTTTCTGTTGCCATTGCATCTTGATGATGTTCCCAGTAGAACTGAGCTTCATTCAATGGCTCTGGACGCACTTTAATTTCACCGGTATAACTCAGTTTACGTTCAACTTCACCCTGAGCTTCCGATAGCTCTTTCAACAACGCAGGGGCAATAGTCAAACGGTCACAACCCGCTAATTCCAAAATCTCACCAGCGTTACGGAAACTTGCTCCCATAACCACAGTGTTATAGCCATGTTGTTTATAGTATTGGTAGATTTCAGTCACAGAAATGACGCCGGGATCTTCATGTGGAGCAAACTCTTTCTGATCGCTGTTCGCTTTATACCAGTCAAGGATACGACCAACGAATGGCGAAATCAGATATACACCCGCTTCCGCACAAGCACGCGCCTGAGCAAAGGAGAACAATAGTGTCAGGTTACAGTTGATACCCTCTTTTTCTAGCTGTTCAGCCGCGCGGATACCTTGCCAAGTTGAAGCCAATTTGATCAAAATCCGATCATTGCTGATACCCGCCTCGTTATACAACTTAATCAGGCGTTTAGCTTTAGCAACACTGCGTTCAGTGTCATAAGACAAACGAGCATCAACTTCTGTCGAAATACGGCCGGGGATCAGTTTGAGAATTTCCAAGCCAATATTTACCGCCAGTTTATCACTAGCATCCACAATCTGCTGCTCGCGGGAATCGCTCTGTTCACGCGCCCACGCAATTGCTTCATCAATTAATTTACGGTATTCAGGAAGTTGTGCAGCGTTAAGGATCAGAGATGGGTTAGTTGTCGCATCTTGTGGCTGATAAAGCTTCATCGCCGCAATATCCCCGGTATCTGCCACTACTGTTGTCAGTTTACGCAGGGAGGTTAGTTTATCGGTCATTTTGTCATATCTCATCGTTATGCGTGAAATTGTGGCATTGTTTCTGAGCCATCCGTTGATAATAACATGGTCAGATCTTGCTGCAAGGCGGTAAAAACAATTGAGGATGTTTGGTTGATTTACAAACGTTTTCGATAGCAAATCCTTTAAACTTTAGAGCATCATTACAGACCCCCCGCTAGCAAAGTCTCTTGGTTTGAGGATCTCATCACAGAGATAAAAATTCAGTAAATTGAAACCATTGCCAATAATTTCCTTTAAAATAAACTACTTTAATGTGAGTTTATTCTCAACGTCAGCACTTATTTTCTTTGCAACAACAATTGAACTTAAAGAACACATTGCAAAAAGGACAAACAAAACACTACTTCCTAGCAAAGGGATTAACCATATTATTATAATACCAAAGGCTGACTGGTAACTTCTTGAAATTGCATCCGAAGACGATATTATTCTCGCAAAATATTTTTCTGGAGTTAGCTCTTGCCCTGATGTATAGAGAGAGATTCTTAAAAAAGAAAGTCCGATAAAAATAAGCACGGTCCCCAGAGTATAGTATAACAGGACAATTTTTGATAAAGGCATAGCCCAAAGGATACTCCCAATTGCAATCAATAGAGAACCAAGAAAGAAAGATTTTTTTATTCTACTTATAGTAAAATAGCGACCAGATAAATAAGACCCAAATAACATTGAAACAGAAGCTAAAAAGGAAAAATAAGCAATCAAATCAGAAAAAGAAAACGAATATGGCCCACTAAATAAAGAGGAAATTGTTGTATAGTTAGAAGTCACTATATAGGTCGAAATTACTTGATATGACACCATTGCAGTTAAAATACTTATCCTGAATAATAATATATTTCTCTGCGTATTATTCTTGATAATATATTCTAACCCACCATATTTCATAGAAATATCTTTTTCCTTTACTTTAGTTCCCCAATCGCCGATAAAAAAGAGAAATATAATTGATAAAATAAAACACATTGATTCAATAAAAAATAAGGGGCGTATTGAAATCATATTTATCAAAAAACCAGCTATCAATGGAGAAGATATAGAGAGCAATCCATAATAGAATTGTTGCTTTGATATAAAAGCCACTCTTTCTTCTGAGCTAACAAATGCTTGGTATGCTACTGACCTTATTGATATATTCAAACCTGAAAAAAATGATAGAAGAAAAGATATGAAAAACAATAAATATATATTATTGACAAATACAGCAAGAAATATTGTTACTACCCGAAATAAATCCGAAGAAATACAAATAGCCCTCATATTAAACCGAGCAGTTAGCCCACCAATAACCACAAAAACTAATATACTCGCCATTAATCTCACAGATACCATTAAAGATGTATCTATCTCCGACTTGGTAATTGAATATACAAGTGAAAGAAGCGCTATTTCACTTATTCCTGTACCAAA
>NZ_JAJAFY010000026.1:0-71001 GCF_025384885.1 Photorhabdus kleinii | reverse complement strand
ATAGGGTATATAGGCTTGGTTAATAATTTCAAAAATGAATTTGATATTTAATTATAATAATAAGTGAATAATGTAACTTATCGTGAGTTTATAATGTTTATTTATGTCTGTAATGAGAATGCAGACAAAACATTACGAAATATTTTATTTGATATCAGTATCGCAATGTTGCATTTGCGATCAATATAACATTTGGTGGGTAATTAGCAGGTGGCAGTTTCTGTATTTGCGAAGCTGTTCGCATATATTTTTGAAATGACTGTTAACCTGAAATTAATTTGCGAAGATGTTTGATAATTTTTCTTGTGCTTCTGGCTGCTTTGTAAAAAATAAGGAATACTCTTCTGGAAAAATAAAAGGGTAAGGATGAATAAGGATGTGGTTTTCAGTTGTGATAAATAAGATAACAACAAATTGGAAACAACCTATACCAATCATTAGCGTGAATCAGGCTGCAATAGCTATTATTGTCGGTATTGTACCCTTGCTTTTTTTGCCTGAGTTACCACAGAAATGGCAGGTTATGACATTGCTATTACTGGCGCTATTCTGCTTATTCTTACCATTTTGTCTTTGCCGGATGGTTTCAATTTCGTTACTGGCATTTCTTATTGGGTGCTGGCAGGGAAATCATTTGCTCGAACAGATAATCTATTTTAGTGAAAAAGCGCATTTATCACGGGTTATTATTGAAAGTTTATCATTAGATAATGAAGAGAAAAGCAGGGTTATCCTGCGTATTATTGAGAATGAAAACAAAGTTATTTTTCCGCCACTGTATGTTTCCGCTTATTGGGATATTTCGCCTGAATCTCTGTGTGCTGGTCAAGAATGGCGGCTGAAAATGAAATTACGGCCAGTTCATAGTCAGCTAAATCAAGGTGGATATGATAGCCAGCGTAGGGCATTAGCTATCCGCCGACCTTTAACAGGGAAAGTCATTCATGCTGAATTAATTGACGGGAAATGTAACTTACGTCAGCGATTGGTCAGTCATATTGCACCGGATATTCGTGAATTGAAGCATAGTGGCATTGCGATGGCATTAGCATTCGGAGAGCGTCAGTGGTTAAGTAAGGAGGATAATTTATTATTACAACAAACAGGTACGGCTCACCTTATGGCCATTTCAGGGTTGCATATTACCGTTGCCAGTATGTTTGGTTGGGGGATGGCAAGATTATTGCAATTCTTTTTTCCTATACGTTGGATAGGGCACAGATTTCCATTGATTATCGGTTGGATAGTGGCAATAAATTACGTCTGGTTATCGGGTTGGGGCATTCCGGCTATTCGTGCATTACTGGGTTTAACGCTCTGGCTATATTTACGTTACAGAAATATTCTCTGTTTCCCTTGGCAGTGGGCATTGTGGACAGCCGCAATGATTCTCTTATTTGATCCCCTGACTGTGCTTTCTGATAGCTTCTGGCTCTCCTTCTTTGCTGTGATGGCGATAATGTTCTGGTTCTTTTGGGCGCCGTTGATTGAGCCATTTCGTTATGGTTGGAAATGGCTATGGCTGCGCGGGTTATATATGCAAATGGGTATGATGCTGATGCTTATTCCTCTCCAGCTATTATTATTTCATGGTGTCAATTTTGCCGCTTTATTTGCTAACTTCTGGGCCGTGCCAATCATCTCTTTTATTACTGTTCCGTTGATTATGCTGGCATTAATAAGTAATTTTTGTTCTCTTATTCATGCGTTATTATGGCAATTAGTCGATTACTCTGTAACCTTCTCTTTAATTCCTTTGCCAGTTTTGCAACAGTCATGGAGTGAAACGGGTCGTTTTCCTCTATTAATAACGTTTATTGGTTGGTTTGTTGTCATCATTTGGCGATTTGCTTGGTGGCAATCATATAAGTTACTGATTGGCATTTCTTTAGGGATAATGCTCTGCTATCTGAGGCGCAACGAAGAATATCTGTGGCGATTTTCTATGCTGGATGTTGGGCACGGGCTTGCGGTTATCATTGAAAAAGATGGCAAAGCACTGATTTTTGATACCGCTAATCGTTGGGAAACTGGCAGTATGGCAGAAAGGGTGATAATCCCTTATTTGCGTTGGCATCGATTAACGCCAGAGCAGATTATTATCAGTCATGATCATCTTGACCATACCGGTGGGTTAGAATCCTTACAACAAAAATATCCAGGTATTGCTGTGAGAAGTTCTTTAATTAATCAGCAACATCTTCCATGTATACGCGGTGAACAGTGGCTCTGGCAGGGGTTGAGCTTCCGTGTATTATGGCCGCCGGTAAGATCATTACACGCAGGTAATGACGAATCTTGTGTCATTCGGGTAGAAGATGGCAAACATAGCTTGCTTTTAACCGGAGATCTGGAAAAGCAAGGGGAATATAAGCTATTGGGAATAGAAAAAGAGAATTTAAAATCGACCGTATTGCAGGTTCCACATCATGGTAGTAACACGTCATCTACAGCCGCTTTTATTCATACCGTCTCACCACAATATGCACTGGCCTCTGTTGCACGTTATAGCCCGTGGCGACTTCCTTCGGTTAAAGTGCAGCGACGTTATCGTAAAATTGGGGCAGAATGGCGTAGTACCGCAGTATCCGGGCAGATAACGGGTTATTTTTATGGCGATCACGTTGAAATGATGAGCTATAGGCAACAAATTATGTCACGTTGGTATCATCAGTGGTTTGGTATTCGTAGTGATCATGAGTAGAATAACCCGCTATTTCTTTTTGTGTTGGTAACTCAATAATGAATGATAAAGACCTTTCTACCTGGCAGACATTTCGCCGACTATGGCCAATTGTCTCTCCGTTCAGAATTGGGCTGATAGTTGCTGCGGTTGCACTGATCCTTAATGCTGCCGGTGATACGTTAATGCTTTCATTGCTTAAGCCTTTACTTGATGAAGGTTTCGGCAAAGCAAGCAGTGATGTACTGAAATGGATGCCACTGATTGTGATTGCTTTAATGATTATGCGAGGGCTATCCGGGTTTGTATCAAGTTATTGTATCTCTTGGGTCTCCGGTAAAGTGGTAATGCAGATGCGTCGCCGTCTGTTCAGCCATATGATGGGGATGCCGGTGTCATTTTTTGATCAGCAATCTACAGGGACGCTGCTTTCCCGTATCACTTATGATTCTGAACAAGTGGCCTCCTCCTCTTCCAGTGCACTGATTACTGTGGTCAGGGAAGGGGCATCCATAATCGGCCTGTTTATTTTGATGTTTTACTATAGCTGGCAATTATCTCTGATCCTGATTGTGATTGCGCCGATTGTGTCATTGGTGATTCGCGTGGTATCGAAGCGATTTCGCAGTATTAGTAAAAATATGCAGAATAGCATGGGGCAAGTCACAGCCAGTGCTGAGCAGATGTTGAAAGGGCATAAAGAAGTGCTCATTTTTGGCGGGCAGAAAGTAGAAACTGAGCGCTTTAATAAAGTCAGTAACCATATGCGTCAGCAAGGCATGAAAATGGTTTCTGCTTCATCAATTTCTGATCCCATCATTCAGCTTATTGCCTCGTTTGCTTTGGCCTTTGTCCTGTATGCAGCAAGTTTCCCGGATATTATGGAAACACTGACAGCGGGTAAAATTACGGTCGTATTTTCATCAATGATTGCGTTGATGCGTCCATTGAAATCGTTGACTAATGTTAATGCGCAATTCCAGCGAGGCATGGCCGCTTGTCAGACTCTGTTTTCGATTCTGGATATGGAACAGGAAAAAGATGACGGTAAGCTGGAGCTTAAAAAAGCGAACGGTGATATTGAATTCCGTAATGTGACTTTCTGCTATCCAACCAAGGAATTACCGGCGTTACAAAATATTTCCATGTATATCCCGGCGGGAAAAATTGTTGCTTTGGTAGGGCGTTCTGGTTCTGGTAAATCCACAATAGCGAATTTGCTGACCCGTTTTTATGATGTCAACGAAGGTAATATTTTGCTGGATGGACATGATTTGCGGGAATATACGCTCTCTTCCTTGCGTGGACAGGTTGCTCTGGTATCGCAGAATGTGCATCTATTTAATGACACGGTAGCGAATAATATTGCTTATGCCAGTGAAAACCGATACAGCCGTGAAGAGATTGAGAAAGCCGCTGAGATGGCTTATGCAATGGACTTCATCAGGAAGTTAGATAACGGCTTGGATACGATGATCGGTGAGAATGGTGTGCTACTTTCTGGCGGCCAACGTCAGCGTATTGCTATTGCACGTGCCTTGTTGCGTGATTCTCCGGTTTTGATTCTTGATGAGGCAACCTCGGCGCTGGACACGGAATCTGAACGGGCAATTCAGGCTGCACTGGATGAATTGCAGAAAAACAGAACCTCGCTGGTTATTGCACATCGTCTATCAACCATTGAAAACGCGGATGAAATTCTGGTGATTGAAGATGGGCATATTGTTGAACGGGGTAACCATCTCTCTCTGTTGGAGCGAAATGGTGTCTACTCACAACTACATCGGATGCAATTTGGTCAATGATTGAGCGCATATGGTCAGGCCGCTCATGGCTTTATTTGCTGTTATTACCTTTTTCAGCCCTTTACGGGCTGATAAGTGGCTTACGGTGGTTGAGTTATAAAACAGGGTTGAGGCAATCCTGGAAAGCGCCTGTGCCTGTTGTGGTGGTGGGTAATCTAACTGCCGGCGGTAATGGTAAAACGCCGGTGGTTATTTGGCTGGTGGAGCAGTTGCAGCAAAAAGGTTATCGGGTTGGTGTTGTTTCCCGCGGTTATGGGGGGAAAGCAGAAAATTATCCTCTGTTGGTGACTGAAAATGTCACCACGGCTCAGGCCGGTGATGAACCAGTATTAATTCATCGTCGTACTGGCGCACCAGTGGCTATTGCGCCAAAACGGGTTGAGGCGGTGAGAGCATTACTGGCAGACACGCCATTGGATATCATCGTGACTGACGATGGTTTACAGCATTATGCTTTGCAGCGGGATTTTGAAATTGCGGTTATTGATGGCATGCGCCGTTTTGGGAATGGTTGGTGGCTTCCGGCTGGCCCAATGCGTGAACTATCTGGGCGGTTGAACAGGGTTAATGCCATTATCACCAACGGTGGTACTCCTCAGCCAGGCGAATTATCCATGACATTAGCTGGCGAGTTAGCTGTGAATATGGTGAGCGGTGAAAAACGAGCCGTGAATCTGATGCCTCGTGCTGTTGCGATGGCTGGAATCGGCCATCCACCTCGGTTCTTTGCGACCTTGCAGCAGTTAGGCGCTGACCTACAAAAGGAGTACGCATTTGCCGATCATCAAACGTACACCGAAGATCAACTAAACCACCTGACTGATGCAAACCAGAATTTACTGATGACAGAAAAAGATGCGGTTAAGTGTTTTAGTTTTGCTCAGCCAAATTGGTGGTATTTACCAGTAGATGCTCGGTTACCCCATGAAAAGGGAGAGATAATGCTGAACAAGATTTGTTCGTTATTGGAGATGAATAAAAATATTAAGTAAATATACCCTATGGATTTCAAGATGCATCGCGACGGCAAGGGAGCGAATCCTTGGGAGCATAGCTAACTATGTGACCGGGGTGAGCGAGTGCTGCCAACAAAGAGGCAACTTGAAAGATAACGGGTATAACAAGAGTTAACGATGATACCAAGCTTATGTTATTCTGAGTTGCACTAAATTAAAGCTCCATAATTGGAGGATGTATGGATCACCGTTTACTCGAAATTATTGCCTGCCCTGTATGTAACGGAAAACTCAGTTACGATAAAGAGAATTTTGAACTCATTTGTAAGTTGGATCGACTCGCGTTTCCTGTACGTGATGGCATTCCCGTCCTGTTAGAGCACGAAGCCCGTGAATTACCTCTGGATGAGGAAAAATAAGACATGTTCACCGTTATTATTCCTGCTCGCTTTGCTTCAACCCGTTTACCCGGTAAACCTTTAGCCGATATTCACGGCAAGCCGATGATTGTCCGTGTTATGGAGCGGGCGAAGTGTTCAGGTGCTGCACGCGTCATTGTGGCAACAGATAATCACGACGTTGTTGATGCTGTTGTGGCAGCCGGTGGAGAGGCTTGTCTGACCAACGAAAATCACCATTCTGGTACTGAACGGTTAGCTGAGGTTATCAACAAATATCAATTTTCCGATGATGAAATTATCGTTAATGTTCAGGGGGATGAACCATTAATTCCCGAAGAGATCATTAAACAGGTTGCAGAGAATTTGGCGGGTTGTAAAGCGGGAATGGCAACGTTGGCTGTACAGATTCATGATGCGGAGGAAGCTTTTAACCCTAATGCTGTGAAAGTCGTTATGGATAAACAGGGTTATGCGCTCTATTTCTCCAGAGCAACCATTCCCTGGGAGCGTGACCGTTTTATTCAATCACGAGAAACGATTGGGGATAATTTCCTGCGTCATATTGGTATTTATGCCTATCGTGCGGGTTTTATCCGTCGCTATGTGCAATGGGAGCCGAGCCCGTTGGAGCAAATTGAAATGCTGGAACAATTGCGGGTACTTTGGTATGGCGAAAAAATTCATGTGGGGATTGCATTAAAAGCGCCGAGAGTGGGCGTTGATACGCCGGAAGATTTGGCAGCAATCAGAAAAGTGTTTACTGAAATTTGATTGGTTGCTTGAACTTATTTTTTGATTAACGAAAGTGCGTCATTCATTGTTGTTTATTTCTATATTGTTTCTATCGCGCTTTCGTTTCTCTATCTATCTTGCTTCAAGAAGTAGCTTGAGGATTATTTAGCGGCTGAGAATGCTCTGATTTTTGTGGGTGTTCCAGATCCTTCGACGGCTTAATACGTTGCCAGAGGGTGCCTAAAGTTTCATACCACACTCGTTCTGAATGAGATAGAAAGTAAGCTGAGGGCAGATATTTTTCCCAAGGATGTAATGGTGAAGTGATCGCTAATTGGTTAGCTGGGCCGGGAATGGGGTTCAACCCATGTTGTTTAAAGAAAGTGATTGCTCGCTGCATATGATTGGCGGAAGTTACTAAAATAAAGGGTTGGTTACCAATCAGTTTCTTAACTTCATTGGCTTCTTGCTCAGTATCCATTGGCTTTGTTAGTGCAATCGTATCTTCTGCTGACACGCCGAGCGATTGGGCTACGATAGCGGCAACTTCAGCGCTACTTTTAACATTCGCCCCTTTGCCGCCGGTAAAGACCATTTTAGAGCCGGGGTTCAGGTGATATAAGCGGATACCTTCTGTCACTCGTGGCAAGCTGTTATTAAGTAAGTTTGAACTGGGTGCCCAATTTGGGTTATAAGTGAATCCACCACCAAGAACGACGATATAATCAACCGGTGGATTGTGACCAGGATCAGATTGATTGCTTTTAGCATAAACCGATTCCAGTGGTAACAGCAGCTTATCGGCAACAGGTTGCAAACTTAGCAGAAGTAGGGCGAGCCAACTGAATGTCAAAATTGTTTTTCCTGTTTTTTGCCAACGGGTAAACCACAGCAGTAATAAAGCAGCAAGTGAAATTAGCAATATTAATGGCAGAGGCATTACCATTGCGCCAAGGTACTTTTTAAATAAAAATTGCATTTATTTGCCTTAATTTGGTTGAATTATAGCCATGTGGTTTACAGATTGTTGTCAAAAGTGGTTATATCACCGAATGCTGTGCCAAAATAGCAGTTAGCGTAATAAAATCTCAACAGATAAATCAGATTTATTCCATTAGTGAGGCAGTTTTTCATGCGGGATCGCAATTTCGATGATATTGCAGACAAATTCTCTCGTAATATTTACGGCACAACCAAAGGTAAAATCAGGCAAGCCGTTGTCTGGCAGGATATCAGCGAATTACTGGCTCAATTACCTCAACGTCCACTACGTATTTTAGATGCGGGTGGTGGTGAGGGAAATATGGCATGTCAATTAGCTGAATTGGGTCATCAAGTGATATTGTGTGATTTATCAGAAGAGATGATCCAGCGGGCAAGGCTGGCCGCGGAAGAAAAGGGGGTCAGCCAAAATATGCAATTTATACAAAGCCCGGTACAAGAAATTAGCCAATATATAGAACAGCCGGTAGATCTGGTATTGTTTCATGCGGTACTGGAATGGATTACCGATCAGAAATATGCAATAGAAATGTTAACGAATATCATTAATCTTGGCGGTGCGTTGTCTTTAATGTTTTACAATGCCAATGGTTTGGTAATGCGTAATGCTATTTTAGGTAATTTTCATTTGGCGACACCCAATATACAACGTCGCAGAAAACGTTCATTATCGCCTCAGAATCCATTGGCGCCGGAGCAGGTATATCAATGGCTTGATGAATTAAATATGACGATTACCGGCAAAACAGGCGTGCGTGTTTTTCACGATTATTTGCAAAATCGCCAATTACAGAGTGAAAACTTTCCAGCATTGTTAGAATTGGAACAGCGTTATTGTCGCCAGGAACCTTATATCAGTCTGGGGCGTTACATTCATGTCATGGCACGCAAGCCAGCTTTAACAGTTTAAAGGACAAATTATGAGTGAATATTCCCAGACTGTCCCGGAACTGGTGTCTTGGGCCAGGAAAAATGATTTTTCCATCTCCTTGCCTGTAGAAAGACTGGCTTTTCTGATGGCAATTGCGGTGTTGAACAGCGAGCGTCTTGATGGCGAGATGAGCGAAGGGGAGCTGGTTGATGCTTTTCGTGAAGTTTGCAAAGGATTTGAGCAGACCACAGAATCTGTCGCTGTGCGGGCCAACAATGCTATCAATGACATGGTGCGTCAGAAACTTCTTAACCGTTTCACCAGTGAATTGGCCGATAACCATGCAATCTATCGCTTAACCCCGCTTGGAATAAGTATCAGTGACTACTACATTCGTCAGCGGGAATTTTCTACCTTACGTCTTTCGATGCAACTTTCGGTGGTGGCGAGTGAGTTACACCGGGCAGCAGAAGCGGCAGAAGAAAGGGGGGATGAATTTCATTGGCACCGTAATGTTTTTGCGCCGCTGAAATATTCTGTGGCGGAAATCTTCGACAGCATCGACATGTCTCAGCGCGTAATGGACGAGCAGCAAAACTCGGTTAAAGAAGATATTGCGGCGTTGCTGAATCAAGATTGGCAGGCAGCCATTGCCAACTGTGAGCAACTGTTATCCGAAACATCGGGTACGTTGCGGGAACTCCAGGACACACTGGAAGCGGCTGGAGATAAATTACAGGCTAATTTGTTGCGTATTCAGGAAGCCAATATGGACAGTGGCGGATCAGAACTGGTTGATAAACTGGTGTTTGATCTGCAAAGCAAACTGGACCGTATTATCAGTTGGGGTCAACAGGCGATTGATTTATGGATCGGCTATGATCGTCACGTTCACAAATTTATCCGTACTGCGATCGACATGGATAAAAATCGTATTTTCTCTCAGCGTTTACGTCAGTCAGTTCAACACTATTTTGATAATCCGTGGACCCTCACCATTGCTAACGCCGAACGGTTGTTAGATATGCGGGATGAAGAATTGGCGTTACGTAATGAAGAAGTAACGGGTGAACTGCCATTAGCGCTGGAATATGAAGAATTCAGTGAAATAAACGAACAACTGGCGGAAATGATTGAAAAAGCGCTGTTGATATATCGGCAGGAACAACGCCCGTTGGATTTGGGCGCCGTATTAAGGGACTACCTTACTCAGCATCCGCTTTCTCGTCACTTTGATGTGGCGCGTATTCTGGTGGATCAGGCTGTACGATTGGGTGTGGCAGAAGCGGATTTCTCTGGGTTGCCAGCGGAATGGTTAACGATTAATGATTACGGAGCCAAGGTACAGGCACATGTCATCGACACATATTGAACAATTTATGCCAGTTAAACTGGCACAGGCGTTAGCCAATTCACTTTTCCCAGAACTGGATAGCCAACTTCGCGCGGGTCGTCATATCGGGATAGATGATCTTGATAACCATGCTTATCTGATGGATTTTCAGGAGCAATTGGAGGAATTTTACGCCCGCTATAATGTGGAGTTGATCCGTGCGCCGGAAGGTTTCTTCTATCTGCGGCCCCGTTCAACCACATTGATCCCGCGCTCGGTATTATCAGAGCTGGATATGATGGTAGGAAAAATTCTTTGTTATCTCTATCTCAGCCCGGAACGTCTGGCTAATCAGGGGATTTTTACTGCTCAGGAGCTGTACGAAGAGCTGATCTCACTGGCCGATGAGGGCAAGTTGATGAAGTTTGTCAACCAGCGCTCCTCCGGTTCCGATTTGGATAAACAGAAATTGCAGGAAAAAGTGCGTACGGCACTGAACCGTCTGCGCCGTTTGGGCATGGTCTATTTCCTGCCGAATGACAACAACAAATTTACCATTACTGAGGCGGTATTCCGTTTTGGTGCTGATGTACGCAGTGGCGACGATCCTCGTGAAGTCCAACTGAGGATGATCCGTGATGGTGAAGCAATGCCGGTTGAAGGCGGCTTGTCGCTTGATGACAGTGAAAATGATGAAACACCGGATAACTCAGCAGAAGGTGCGGGAGATGAACAACCATGATTGAACGCGGTAAATTTCGTTCACTGACGCTGGTTAACTGGAATGGTTTTTTTGCCAGAACATTTGATCTTGATGAATTAGTGACCACCTTATCAGGCGGTAATGGGGCGGGTAAATCCACCACGATGGCGGCTTTTGTCACCGCGCTAATCCCTGATTTAACCTTGTTGCATTTCCGTAACACCACCGAAGCTGGTGCAACTTCCGGTTCTCGTGATAAAGGTTTGCACGGCAAGTTGCGTGCGGGGGTCTGTTACTCAACGCTGGATGTCATTAACTCTCGGCATCAGCGGGTCATCGTTGGGGTGAGGCTGCAACAGGTAGCGGGGCGTGACCGTAAGGTCGATATCAAACCTTTTATGATTCAAGGGTTGCCAACCGCTATTCAACCTACGCAGTTATTGACTGAAAATGTGGGTGAAAGACAGGCGCGAGTATTGCCACTGAATGAACTGAAAGATCGCCTTGATGAAATGGAAGGCGTGCAGTTCAAACAATTTAACTCCATCACCGATTACCATGCGCTGATGTTTGATTTGGGTGTGATCCCCAAACGCCTGCGTTCAGCAAGTGATCGCAGTAAATTCTATCGTCTGATCGAAGCTTCCCTGTATGGTGGTATTTCCAGCGCCATTACCCGTTCCTTGCGTGATTATTTATTGCCGGAAAACAGCGGTGTTCGGAAGGCATTTCAGGATATGGAAGCGGCGCTGCGTGAAAACCGTATAACGTTGGAAGCTATCCGGGTAACTCAATCCGATCGCGATCTGTTTAAACATTTGATCACCGAAGCGACTGCTTACGTTTCCGCTGATTATATGCGCCATGCTAATGAGCGTCGCACTCATTTGGATCAGGCACTGGCATTGCGTGGAGAGCTATTTGGTAGCCATAGGCAACTGGCAACCGAACAGTATCGCCATGTCGAAATGGCGCGGGAACTGGCGGAGCAGAGTGGAGCTTCTGTTGATTTAGAAGCTGATCATCAGGCCGCCAGTGATCATCTGAATTTGGTGCAGACAGCCATGCGCCAGCAAGAAAAAATTGACCGTTATCAGGGAGATCTGGAAGAACTCTCTTACCGTCTGGAAGAGCAAACTGAGGTTGTTGAAGAAGCAGCGGAACTTCAGGCTGAATATGAAGCCAGAGCGGAAGCGGCAGAACAGGAAGTCGATGAGCTGAAAAGCCAGTTGGCAGATTACCAGCAAGCACTGGATGTTCAGCAAACCCGCGCTATTCAGTATCAACAGGCATTACAAGCGCTGGAACGCGCCCGTGAGCTTTGCCGGCTACCGGATCTTTCCGCTGATAATGCGGAAACATGGTTAGAAACTTTTCAGGCTAAAGAGCAGCAGGCGACAGAAGCCCTGTTGGCGTTGGAACAGAAATTAAGTGTTGCAGATGCGGCCCATAATCAGTTTGAACAGGCGTATCAATTAGTCAAAAGTATGGTTGGTGAAGTCAGCCGTAGTGAAGCATGGCAGAGCGCCCGTGAATTGCTGCGTGATTGGCCGGCGCAGCAACATCTGGCGGATCGTGCGCAACCATTGCGAATGCGATTGGCTGAACTGGAACAGCGCTTGAACAACCAACAAGATGCTGAGGATTTATTAAGCGAGTTTTGTAAGCGTCAGGGGCGACAGTATCAAGCCGAAGATCTGGAAGCGCTGCAAAATGAACTTGAAGCCCGGCAGGATGCGCTGAGTCTGAGCGTCAATGAAAGCGGTGAACGCCGTATGGAGATGCGTCAGACGCTTGAACAACTAAAACAGAAAATTCAGTCATTGACTGCCCGTGCGCCGGTCTGGTTGGCTGCACAGGATACCTTGCATCAACTGTGTGAACAGAGTGGTGAAACACTGGCAAGCAGCAATGACGTAACGGAATATATGCAGCAGTTGCTTGAGCGCGAGCGTGAAACCACGGTAGAACGTGATGAATTTGCGGCGCAAAAACGTGAGTTGGAAAAACAGATCGAGCGCCTCAGTCAGCCGAGCGGAGCGGAAGACAGCCGGATGATTGCGTTGGCGGAACGTTTCGGTGGAGTTTTGCTGTCAGAAATTTATGACGATATCACCATCGATGATGCGCCGTACTTCTCCGCCCTGTATGGGCCTGCCCGCCACGGCATTGTAGTGCCGGATCTTTCCTTGGTACGTCCACATCTTGAAACGCTGGAAGATTGCCCGGAAGATCTCTATTTAATTGAAGGAGATCCGCAATCCTTTGATGACAGCGTATTTAATGCCGAAGAGCAGGAAAATGCGGTATTGGTCAAATCCTCTGACCGTCAGTGGCGTTATTCTCGTTATCCTGAATTGCCGCTGTTTGGTCGTGCTGCCAGAGAAAACCGTTTAGAAGCTTTGAATCTGGAGCGCGACACTTTGGCAGAGCGTTATGCCACGCTCTCTTTTGATGTGCAGAAAATCCAGCGTGCGCATCAGTCGTTCAGTCAGTTTGTGGGTAAACACCTCTCTGTCGCATTTGATGCTGATCCAGAAGCGGAAATCCGCGAACTGAAACAGCAGCGTACAGAGTTAGAGCGGGAGCTATCCCGGTTTGAAGAGCAGACTCAACAACAGCGCCAGCAATATACTCAGGCTAAAGAGAGCCTGACCGCATTAAATCGTTTGCTCCCCCAAATCACGCTATTGTTGGATGAAACCTTAATTGATCGCGTAGAAGAAATACGTGAAGAATTGGATGAAGCGCAAGAAGCCGCCCGTTTCTTGCAACGGCATGGTTCGGCACTGGTGAAGCTGGAACCGATGGTTGCTGTTCTGCAAAGCGATCCACAGCAGCATCAACAGTTGCAACAGGACTATGAAACCGCCAAACAGAACCAGCATCAAGCTAAACAACGGGCTTTTACGCTGGTGGAAGTGGTACAGCGTCGTGCGCATTTTAGCTACAGCGATTCTGCCGGTATGCTCAACGAAAATGCGGATCTGAATGACAAACTGCGTCAGCGTCTGGAACATGCAGAATCGGACCGCAGCCGCGCCCGCGAACAATTGCGTCAACAGCAAGCGCAGTATTCCCAATTTAACCAAGTGCTGGCATCGCTAAAAAGCTCTTACGAAACCAAACAGGATATGTTGAAAGAGTTGCAACAGGAGATGAAAGATATTGGTGTTCAGGCAGATGCCAATGCAGAAGCGCGTGCTCGTGAACGTCGTGATCACCTGCATGAAGCGCTTAGCGCTAACCGTTCCAGAGTCAATCAGCTTGAGAAACAGATTGCCTTTTGCGAAGCGGAAATGGAAAGCTTGCAGAAAAAACTGCGTAAACTGGAACGCGATTACCATCAAATCCGTGAGCAGGTGGTTTCTGCCAAAGCGGGTTGGTGCTCAGTGATGCGCATGGTGAAAGATAATGGTGTTGAGCGTCGTCTGCATCGCCGTGAACTGGCGTATATGGAGGGGGGCGCATTGCGTTCCATGTCGGATAAAGCACTGGGTGCATTGCGTCTGGCAGTAGCTGATAACGAACATCTACGTGATGCGTTGCGTTTATCCGAAGATCCAAAACGCCCTGAACGTAAAATTCAGTTCTTTATTGCTGTGTATCAGCACCTGCGTGAACGTATTCGTCAAGATATTATCCGCACTGACGATCCGGTGGATGCCATTGAACAGATGGAAATTGAGCTGGCCCGTCTGACAGAAGAACTGACCGCTCGCGAGCAAAAGTTAGCCATCAGTTCAAAAAGCGTGGCGAATATTATCCGCAAAACCATTCAGCGTGAGCAGAACCGTATCCGAATGCTAAATCAGGGATTGCAAGCGGTCTCCTTTGGTCAAGTGCGTGGTGTACGGTTGAATGTGAACGTGCGTGAAAGCTACGCGATATTGCTGGATGTGCTGTCTGAACAGCAGGAACAGCATCAGGATCTATTTAACAGCCAGCGATTAACCTTCTCGGAGGCAATGGCGAAACTGTATCAGCGCCTGAATCCGCAAGTAGATATGGGGCAGCGCTTGCCGCAAACCATAGGTGAAGAGTTGCTGGATTACCGTAACTACTTGGAACTGGACGTTGAAGTTAACCGTGGATCTGATGGCTGGTTAAAAGCAGAGAGTGGGGCGTTATCGACCGGTGAAGCTATCGGTACCGGCATGTCGATTTTGGTGATGGTGGTGCAGAGTTGGGAAGAGGAATCCCGCCGTTTGCGTGGTAAAGATATTTCCCCTTGTCGGTTGTTATTCCTTGATGAAGCGGCGCGTCTGGATGCCAAATCCATTGCCACTCTGTTTGAATTATGCGAACGCCTACAAATGCAGTTAATTATCGCCGCGCCCGAAAATATCAGCCCTGAAAAAGGGACCACCTATAAACTGGTGCGTAAAGTATTTAACAACCACGAACATGTTCATGTGGTTGGGCTGCGAGGATTTGGGCAGGATGTGCCGGCAACTCAATTGATTTCAGATGCTATCGCTTAATTAAATGGATGGTTTACGGTCATTATAAGTTGGGAAAATAAAGAAAGTGCGCCACGGATGGCGCAATAGATATGTAGCTTGAAAAATTGTACCATTATTTTCTGCTTATTAAGATTCGGTATTATTGATACGGGAAAAGGACATATTATGCGGAAGACAACATATATACCTAATAGATTTCGAGTTGCAGCGAGGCGGCAAGGGAGCGAATCCCCGGGAGCATAGATAACTATGTGACCGGGGTGAGTGAGTGCAGCCAACAAAGCAGCAGCTTGAAAGATGAAGGGTATAGCGTTGCAAAGGGAAATCTTGCTTCAATTATGGACCAAGCCGTTCAGGATGGTGCGCCAATATTGATCACCAGACAAAACGGTGGAGATTGTGTCATTATTTCAAGTGCAGAATATGCAAGTCTTGAAGAAACCGCTTATTTATTACGATCACCAGCTAATGCAAAACATTTACTTAAATCATTAGAGCAGGTGAGTGGTGGGAGTTTGCAGGAAAGGCAGTCAGATAAATAAACGCGTTAATAAAGAAAATGCGCCAACGGTGGCGCAATAATTATTCTAATCTAGCAACTATTTTTAGTTTATGTCAGAGGCCAATTCAAGAACACCACGCTATCATTGTAATGACTATTGGTACCATTTTCAGCACCGATAATAGCGGTTCCCGGATTTCCATCAAATGTATTATCGAAATAACGAAGTTTGCATGGTTTGCCATCTCCTGCAATCTCAATACAGATTTTGCCTGTACCTGATGTGTAGGCTTTAGTCGCCATGAGATTATTTTGACCTTTACCGGTTAATGTATCTACCAGAAGATCGTCAATATATACTTTTACAGTTTGCGGGATATTTGTATTAGCGTAGGCTATCAGGCCGAATCGAATACTTTGAGGTAACTTGAAACAATATTTACCCGTATCATTAGTACCACATGTTCCATTACAGACTTTACTATTGCCTCCATTATTATCTCGGTGACTGCCTAATAAATCAGTATCGACCGATACTGCCGATTGAATATTTTTGAAGGTTAACCCTCTCCAACCCTGATTATCGCTGGAGATGATGATTGGCCCGGCATCAAGTGCATTCAAATTTGGGTCGAACCGAATAAAAGAATCACCTTTGAAAAAATAAATAAAATTTCCATCGATATCTGGCCATGAAATAACAGCACCCAGATTGCTACTAAATGCTGCATATTTCCCGGTCATTTCCCACCGTTCTGAAATAGTGCTGATCTTAATTGTGTGTAAATCGATGGTGTAATCTACACAATGTTCACCTTTAAAGAAACAGACAGTGTTTGTAGTCAATTCTATGGCTGCATCTATTCCATTTTCCAGTTCTGTTCCTTTTAATCCAGGCCACCCATCTATAATGAAATTCGGTCCATCAACGACCTGTGCTTTCGCGATATCGAATTTAAGATACAGTGAACCTTTAAAAAAATATAAAAAACCATTTAAATTAATAACATCGTCAATATATCTTTGGAACCCGGCAGGCAGGTTGGGCCAATCTTTACCGATGGGTTGGGGGTAACCAATGTATGTATTTAAACATTGATTATTGAATTTAATGTTTTCTTCATTCAGGAAGAAATAACTAGATATATTCATTGTTATATATCCTTTGTAGTTAGAAAGTGATAGATAATTTAAATCTTTTTGGTGCAATGGAATTAAAGTTTCATAATAAAAGCCAATAAATAATAAGGTGGAATAATATCAACACTATGATCATGTGCAAGAGACGATGCCGTTGCCGGGTGATTATGTCCTTGTCCTCCGCCTGTGTTTGATGTGTTGGCATAAATATTAGGTCCTATTGTAGGTTTAAGCCATATTGAACTACTATCGGCATTATTTATTTGATATGCGGTTTTGGGAGTACTGGTAACACCATATTTCATTCCCCAAACAGCATAATAAGGCGTACCCCCAATATGTTCATGACTAGGTATTTGTGACTCTGTTAATATTGTATTTCCCACAGTAACATTTACAGAGACTGTTGTTGATGTTGTATTTTTGGAAAAGTTTTTTTCGGTGCCACTACCATTAGCTTTACTACTGCTTTGCCCGGTTTCAGAAATAGTTTCCCCGCACATGACAAAACGACTTCTTAAATCTGGCGTTCCATTATTACCATCACAAAAAGCCCAGCCTGTAGGAGCATCCATACCGGAGAACATCATAATCATTCCTTTTGGCAGTACATTATTGGGATCAATACTGATGCCGTTACTGTCTACTTTTAAGCCGCCGTTAGGGTTAATTTTTATTGCTTGTGTATAGTCATCACCTGGTTTTCGTGCTGAATGTGGATTATCAGTCCGACCGGGCGTTTTACCAACTGTATGGCGATCCAGAGTATTGGTATTCTCTGTATTGGATTCTGAAGTGGACAGGTTATATTCTTTTTCCATTTTTATCACCTTGTATATGATATTGAGTTGTTTTGTTCAACAATGAAATTGATGATTTTTTCCTTTATTTACTATTTACATTTAAAATATAAAAAACGTTTATTGCTTTGTTTTCATTAGTTTTGATTCAAGGATATAGCTACCGCAATAACATGATTTATAGATGTTATTATTTATATTTAAAAATTTATCCAATAGTTATTTAAATAATTTACTGTGAAACGAAATAATTATGGGAGATGAATTTTTAGACGCAACATCAATTAATAATAGTGACTGTTAAATGTTTAGTGGGTTGTTTATATTAATAAATAGAATAATTATGGTTTGGAGAATAATTTTAGATTATTTTTTGCAATATTTGAATGGAATATCTATGGAGATAGAAATAGAGGGCAGTGGAATTTATTATTTATTTGCTACATTCACCAGCTAATGCTAAATATTTACTTAAATCATTAGAGCAGGTAAGTGGCGGAAATTTTCAGGAAAGATAATTAAATAAATAAGCATTTTGTGGGTAAATTCTGGCAAGATTACCTTTTCTGACAACAGAATGATAAGAAGCTCGTTAAGCGGATTAACGCGCTCCTTAAAAATATAGAAAGTGAATCATCTATTTAAATTACAGGCTCATACTGGTGATTCTTTTGTCTTATAATTCTCAGATATTGTTGATGAAAAATTACTTCCCGCACTTTCTACCTTACCAGTAACAACATTGACTGGCGCTGATAATATTCCGGAGCAATTATGGCAAGCAGCAAAATCACTTCCAGCTTGTCTTGTTGTCAGTCGTTGAGTAAAAATAGATGATTCCAGCATATCCCGCATATATTCGCCTATTTTTCGACTTCCAATAGCTTTCCCTTCCCTTTCATCATTTGAAGTTAATAAATGGTTAAGGGCTTGTACCTCTGCATGTAAACCAGCAATACCAGCCATCGTGGGTAATACACCTGCATTATTAATCATGTGCTTTTTAATTAAGGATTCAATTATTGGATGTAAAGGATTTCCTGCTTTCTCATACATATCCTTTATCCCTGAAATAAAGGATGTAGAGTCAGTGATTATATAAGCTATAGATTCATCTGTTGGTTGAATTTCCGTTTGTCCTTGTCCATTTTTCTTTATTAATTCTTTATGGTGTTTAACTAATTTAATACCAGGAAATAGTTTTCTTTCAGCTAAATTTCTATCATTATCCTTAAGATTGACAAATTCATCATCATAATCATCATTGTGTACATATCCTGCATGGGCAGCGAAATTATCTAAAGATTTTTTTGAATAAATAAAACTTCCACCAGGAGCACCATTATCTTTTAAACCAGATACAGAGAAATTACGTTGCTTTGTTGCAGATTTTTGCTGACCAAATTGTCTTGAAGAGTCGAGAATTAATTGTGTCTTTGCACTAAAATCATATAATTTAGGTGTTTTTTTCTTATAAGCAGACATTATTGCTCTAGAATCAGTAATATCCAGATGTAATGCATCTAATAACGTTTCATTTGAAGTTTTGTTTTCGCAAGATTGGCGTATTTCTTTACAAATATCATTTTTGTACATTATAATTCCCCAGCCGTTGTAATAAATAAGAAACTTCAATATTGGCATGTCTGTCTTGGGCGTCTTTGGTTTCACTGCGTTTGCCGAGAAATATCTAGCCCGGAAACGCTGTTAAAGGGGATTCACTCCCTTGCCGTCGCGATGTATCTTGAAATCTATAGGGTATAAAAGTGGTGATTATATATCTACCCATTTATTTTTCCGCCTTTTAGATGATAGGAAGTGTGGGGGCCTTATCTCGGGTAAATATAATCTGGTGTTTAAAGTTAAATTTTTTCCTCATTTTATTTAAATGTTCCTGCATAGGATTAATACTGAGGTGAGCATCCCCTATGGAGACAACAAATGTATGATTTTCATTTTCAGCGGCATGTTTTGCAATTTTTTCTGCTAACGTTGGATTGACATATTCATCACGCCATCTACCCGAAGTGAAACGCATCATTTCTAGAGCGATTTTATCTAATTCCTTGTTACTTCCAGCTTTCGCCATAATTTCAAGAAATTCATTACTTAATTGCTTAAAATTGGGTAAAAAATGCTGAATAGCAGTCGTATGTAATTCATAAAAGGAGGAAATATCTTTTTCTGTTAATTTCTCTGGTTCACTTATTGATTTTGCCGATAGCTCAAACATCTCTTTCATGGCATTGGATAGCTCTGAATCCTCCCATCCAACAATTCCAGCTTGCCTATTTTTATTCATAAACCAGCTTGGTTTTGCCATAAATTCTTTTGGTGTATACTCCGATCTATTTTTGTTTATCTGTTCATCTGTTGCCTCAATATAAAGTTGAAGTGTACCAGCATCAAAACTGCTATTAACATCAGGTATATTTTTTGCGTATTGAAAGGGTGGTTTATTATGACCATCACCAGCAATAATAATTTTAGGCTGTTTATTTGAGAATATTTCTTTCATTCTTTCTGTAGTCAGTTCCACCTCTTTATCACCTTCATAAGTAAACCATTTTTTATGATGATCGGCAGGTGTGACGGAGTTAGAGTTTTTCTCCAGTTCTAATTCCAATGGATTGCTATCATGATGAGTTGCGTTATTTGACTGTAATTGGCGTCTTTTTTGTTTTTGCTGTGCTTTTTCGCTATATTCGTGTTCCATATTATCACCTGTTAGGTTGATATAAGAAATATATTGAAGATGGTAGATTTACATAATAATCTTTAGGCAGTTGATTATAAGCTAAAAGTCGCTGTGAATTACCTTTTAGCCAAGATTTATCAGTTTTTTCTTGGTTTTTATATGTAGGCATAATTTCTCCTTAATATATTAGGTAAAAGTTTGTTTATATAAAATTATCAATTGGTGGAAATTAGATGAGATAATAATAACCTCTGATGGTTATAACAACCGTTTTTTGAGTGAATTGATAACTTTAATGGCATTGCCTTTCTTGTTTGATGGAACAATAGCATCTTCCGACAATACCTTGACGTTTACTTTTCCTTTATCGTTAGCCAGTAGCGCATAGCTGTAGCCAACCCTGCCAAGATAGGGTTCTGTAGGCTTGCTTTCGTCATAGTTAAAAACGCTGACATTTTCTGTTTCTGCTGGATTGTTAATTTCAACTCCCTTTTTTCCCATATAGGTAATAACACTCTGATCATATGTTGCAAAAACATTGATTAAATCGTTGTTATGTTCGCTAACCGTAATGGGTTCGCTGTTCGGCAAAAGGGCTTTATGGCTTTGATGGGTAGTGGTAACGCCTTGCCGACCTGTTTTCCATTCATCATCACCGGGTTTCTGCCCTGTATGATAGGCAAAGAAATAGTTACCCTTCACGGCATATATCATGGTACAACCGCTCAGCGCGCCGGATGTGACAATGACCGGATATCCGGGCTGAATATCTTTTAAATCAATTCTTATTCCTACGGTTCCCGATGCGCCATTAGCTACATTAATACCGGTAATATTGGGATCCAACGTGTTTTTTCCCCAATGTATTCCTATTGTTCCTGAGCCCGATTCTGAAGATGTCACTTGGTCCCCATGGAATCCTGTAATCACATCATGAAAAGAGTTTTCCTCATTTCTTAAGGATACCGCATGTGCAAGCTCTTGGTTGCTGTCATAACGATGAGCGGTAACTTTTACGTTGATAGGTGTATTACCGCTACCTACTAATAACCCTTTATTCTCCAGCGGGGAAATATGCCCTTTGTTAATTTTTCTATCCGCAAGAAATTGTTTTAATCCTTTTATTTGCCTGTCTGTATGGCCTTTTTTATCTTGCTGGAGAGTCAGGGATTCATTGGGTAGTTGGCTGTCCTCATCTGAATCATTTTTTTGCCATTTATTCTTGTTAGTTTTACTGGTTTTTTCTTGGTTTTTATATGTAGGCATAATCGCTCCTTAATATATTAATGGAAGTCAAATCCCAAGTTTAGCTTTTAAGTTTTCAATATTTTCAAAGAAATTGTTTTTATCATATTCTCTTAAATAAATATTAACTTCTTGATCTCTTTTAAATCTATCTAACTTTACGTTGGATATGTTTTTATTTATTTCAAGTAATTCTGCAATGAGTTCCTTTTGCTCACTTTCAGATAATATATTGAATTCATTACTTAATAGTTTTTTTAGCTTATGAGCATTAATTGGCTCTTTTCCTCTGGAACTTAACCAGTCTACTATTTTAAGTGCAGGTAATATTCCATTGCCTAAATCTGACTGATAAATATATCCTACAATTCCTTGGCTGGTTGATGTAATATCAATCAGAAACATATGTCCAAATCGGTGATCATTAACTAATGCAACATAGCTCCTCGAATCGTTGAATTGATCAAGTTTTTCGGAAAACTCATTGCCGTTTATTTTTTCTTTTTTAAATTGTTCTACAGGATTAACCGCCTGTTCTGCTTCGGTCATTAATTTAAATATATTTTGTGCAGACAAGCCACAAACCGGTTCAATGGGATCATAAGGGTTTTCTCCAACAATATCTTTATAAGCTTCAAGTCCTCCGAATTGAGAAACATTTTCATCAATTGCTTTAAGTATAGCATCAGAATTTCTATCGATGATTTTATCCTCCCAATTATCATACCAAAGTAATTTGTTTCCCTTGGGATCATTATGGAGTTTTATAATATCATCTATTAATTCTGTAGAATTTTCGTTATCGTCTTGGGGGGATAATCTCCCCCTCAGTTTAGATGGTTTGGTGTGAAAACCCACTTCCAGGTGCAAGTCTGTTACTGTATTTTCACTATATTCGTTTTGCATTATTTTACCATTTTATCTATAGAGTGAATTCGAGGAATGAATAGCATATTTATAACATGGAAAGCTGAAATAAATATATTAAAAATAATTAGTTTTAATAAGTAATTATTTATTAGGTGAGTGATTGTTTGTTATTTTAATATAAAAATAATTTTAAATTCCAGTTAATCTATCAGAGTTTTCTTTAGAAATAACAACACCAACACCATTTATCTTAACAATAGCCGCTTGGCTGTTTTTCCATTTTTCAAGTGTATCTTTTATTTGTGGTAAATATGTTGCACTAGTCATACCGGAAACTTCAACAATAACGCTTTCATCTTCTTGATTTTGATTATTTTCTGTATCAGGCTCGGTTGTCAGATTCACTTTAGTAAGGGCAAGACGTACATCTTGTGTGCCGCCTAATTCCATGCATAATTTATCTATTAAAGCCTGGTTTATTTGTGAATTATCCAGACTGGGTTTTTGGTTCACAGAAGCGGATATTTTAATTATTGGGGTTACACTGTCTTCAATATTTTGCAATTTCATCGGTACAGTAATGGAATATAATAGAGAGAGGCGAGGGCGATTACCGAGAGCCTGCCAAAAGTTACCTAAGCTGTTTAAATTTTCCTGTTGTGGGATTACGCGGGTATATGCGCCGGGAATGCCGGTTAATTGGCGATTATTGATTAATGCATTTAAAATCCGTGTCATCACTTGTGCAGCTTGATTATTGGGTTGGCTGTCCGGGCTGGAGCTGTCACTAGAGGGTTTGCTAGCATCCCAGTAGGTAATTAAATAGTTACAATTGATATTGACCCATCCCGGTAATAATGTGTTAGTTGCCGGGTTATAACGTCTTGATTCGGCGGATCGTAATTGTAGATCTTCATGGATTTCATAAAGAAATATACTGACCGTCGGTTCTGATTGAATGGAATTAATTTCGGGTAGATCAAAACGAATATCAATTTTTTGACCGGCAATGTCTAAATATTGAGATAAAACAGTATTTAATGCTTGATTAATCTCGATAATTGCATTGTCAGAAGCAATGATGGTTGTCATGTTTGTTCCTATTCTATTGAATATTTAAAAAGCTAATCGGCCAGTTTTATTTAATTCAAGTATCACGGCTCGATCTATATGTCTATTTTCGATTTGTTCACAGTTATCATCTACTGCTAATATTGACGACAATAAAGCAATATTCCTGATATTAGCACCGGTTAAATCAGCCCGTTTAGCCAAATGGGCAAAATCAATTTCATTGGATAGTGTCAGTTGTTCCGGCCAAATGACTTGCCACATTTTTTTACGTAACGCTTCATCAGGGTAAGTAAAACGGGTAATAAAGGTAAAACGGCGGTTAAACGCGCTATCTAAATGACTGCGATTATTGGTGGCTAAAATCACTAATCCCGGATAATTTTCCAGTCGTTGTAATAAGTAAGATACTTCAATATTCGCATGTCTGTCTTGAGCATCTTTGGTCTCGCTGCGTTTGCCAAATAGGGCATCGGCTTCATCGAAAAACAGTACCGCAGAATCCGATTCGGCCAGATCGAAAATACGGGAGATATTTTTTTCTGTTTCACCGATATATTTATTTACCACGGTAGAGAGATCAACTTTAATCAGATCAACACCAAGATAACCGGCAATTACCTCAGCAGCCATTGTTTTTCCGGTACCCGATTCTCCGTAAAATAGGGCGCTAATTCCGGTGCCGTAACTGATTTTTTCCTGAAATCCGGCACCCAGAATTTGGTCACGGTAATTAATTGCTGCGATAATTTCTTTTAATTGTTGTGTTAATGTGTCTGAAACCACTAAATCGTTAAAACTACGTTTTGGGGTAATTCGCTGAGCCAGTTTGCCGAAATTCTGTTGGGCGCGGAAACTTAATGCTTGACGCAGATCGGTTTCTTCCAATTGGCCTTCTGGTTGTCGGATCATTTGATATTGATAAGCTTCTTCAAGAATGAGCGGTAATGTTTCTGTTGTAAAAGAGAAGCGCTGACAAAGCCGAGTAATATTAATTTTTTGAGCAATATTCTCCGATAAGCTTGTTTTCATTAAGGTTTCTTTATCGGTCAATGTTGCACCGGGCATATTAATTTGCACCATTGGCAGATGCTTAATCCAGACTAATGCATCTCCCGGTTCTACCAGACAAACCACACGTAATTTCGGCTGATTTAGCAAAATAGATAAATCGCGGTGTAATATTTTCTTTGCCTCTGTAAGCAAAGAAAAATTGCGAATTAATAAACAAGCGTTATGTAGCCGGGTTTCTCGTATTGCGTCCGCCAGCAGGCCGGATATTCTGGTTGTATTTTCTTCATCGGTCAGGTGGGCTAAATCAAGCGTTAAGGTATGAATACCATGAGATCCCATAATATTACTGACTGCTAATTCTCTGGCGCTGCCTTCTTTTCCTCTGAGTATGACCAATGGACGTATTCCGTTGGTTTCATTCAATAATATCTTTTCAAATGCATGATAAAGAGTTTGTGGATACCCATTATATGAGGCAGGTGTTCGCCAGTTAGCACAGGTTATCAAGGGGGGCAAAAGGGTTCGTTGTCCCAATAAAAAATGCCAGACAGCACTATGGGTTAAGAATTGCGTTTGTAACCAGATAGATTCTTCGTGATTATTGAGTCGTAATAATTGGTTATTGATTAATGGTGTTTGCGGTAACAAGCTGTTTTGCAGTAATTGCCGATCACTTTGACGTTGGCTAAATAATTCAATGGCTAAAGTGAAGCTGGGCCACTGTTTTTTACTGTTGCCATTCAGAGCGGCAAATAATGTATGGTAACGGCTATCGAAATGGGGTAATAAGCCTAATAATAGAATATCACGCTCAAATTCAGTCAGTTCAAAACGTTCGACCAATAATGATAACGCATCAAGGGCAGGGCTTTCCTCGATTTCTGGATGGCGAATAGGATTATTCGTTTCTGCCAGCCAATGAGGTATACCTTGCGGTGATATTAAACTCTGTTCTACTTCCTCTTCGGTCAGTAAAAAACTTTCCGGTAATGAATCGTATTGGTCTCCCTTTTGATAATAGTATTGCTGTAATAGCAGATCGATACGTTCCAAATGGGGATAAATCCAGCGTAATTCAGCCATGTTACAGGGATTATTTGTTAGTAGGTAGTCCATATAAACCTTCTAAATATTTTTCCAGTCAATCTTTAAAGGATGAGCTAACCAAGGAAGCTTGGCGATATTTAATGGCCAAGGCCAATCGGCTAATAGCACATCAAACGGCTGATGCTCTGGCGTGATTTTGATTTCCTGTTCATTTATCAACAATTCACCTGGTCGTTGTAAAAACAGTTGGCGAGCGTCATTACGGGTTAATTTTTTCCAGCCGGGAAGTTGGCTGATAACGGCGTCTAGCCATTGATCTATAATCAATTGTTTTTCTGGTTCAACAGGCGCTAATCCAATAGGTTTGTTAACCATTAATCCGCACAGAACGTTATTCAATATATTTAATTCTGTCTGTATTTCTTCGTTTCCCCAAATCAGATAGTTAAGGAAATTAACCGCGCTAAATTGTGCTTGACGATGAATAAATATTTTATCATCAAGTAGGAAAAATTGATTAAATAATGCAGGCAGCATCGGCCATAAAACTAATATTCCAGCATTATTTATCTGATATAGAAGAGTTTGTTTAGGCAATAAAGCGTATTCAGAATGTGTTTTATTGATATTATGTAATTGGTTAGAATTATTTCCTGTAATATGTGAGTTATTCGATGTTGATAATATTTTATGGTTTTTGGATATTACCTTCTGGTTTGTTGCATATTTATATCTATGAACATTTTTAATATCAACATGAGTTATGGATAATTTCTTGCTGGATTTATCTTTATCTGCATGGTCTGAAATAAAATGTTCAGGTAAATACTGCTCTTCCTGAATATTGATGCTGTCATGATGAGTAGCAATTAATTTTTTATCGAGTATATCTTTATCCGTATGATCTGAAAAATAATACTCAGGTAAATATTTATTTTCCTGAATGTTAAATTTGTCATGATTAGTGACAATTAATTTTTCACTGAGTATATCTTTATTCATATGATTTGAAATGAAACGCTCGGATAAATATTGATATTCTTTAGCCGATAGGTGTTTTTTACTGAATGTTGCAACAGTAATAGTTTGCCATAACTGTTTTAACCAATTATTCAATGGAATATTGCGAGTGATAATTTGGCGAAATAACGGAATAGTAGATGCTGCATTAAGTATACCGCTATCTAATTCAGTGGTGAGATGTGATAGCACTTTCACATCCAGTTTAGGTATCTCCTGTGTATGATTTAGCTGTATATATTGCAACGCATTGAGTATCAATTGTCCGGGGGAGACAGGCTCCCCAAAGTATTGTGATCTGTTTATCCTTTCGGATAGTCTGTGGTTAATAGAGCTTAATAAAGTGGGTTGTTTGAGCATTAATAACCGTTGTAGACTTGGTTCAGATAAACAGCTTTTTGCTAAAAATAAAGTTAATTTATCTTCTATTCCCGCTAATTGATTAACTAATTGCCGGATATTGATGTCAATATTTTGATGATGAGTTTTAATCTCTATTGAACTCAATGCGGAATTCTTTTGATTTAAATAATGAATGAAATCTTCAACATTAATTGAATTGTTGACATATAATAAAGAAGGTTTGTTGGTTGTTTTTTGCAATTTTGATTCTGTTAAGGATGTTTTTTTCTCCTGATGATTAATTTGATATTGGCTTAATGCTTTATTTAGCGCAGTATTAAGCTTTACAGGGAATAGTGAATTGAAATTATGTAGATTTATTTCACCAAGATCCAGAGTTAATGTTTCTAAATAGATATCCTGATTAATGGGATGTTGAGTAAAGAATGCGTTAAATAACTTATTGATATCAGCTTGATTAAGCAGGGAGCCATGTAATACTTTTTTAGCCACCTGTTGATTATTAGCCTCAATAGTAATGATAATCCGGTTGAACAGATTTGGCTCCCAAGGCATATTAGTATCTCATGTTTAATTGATAAATGTAGTTAATATAAAAGGTTTTATATATGGAGTATATTATACTGATTAACGAGTCTATTTTTTCATTATGAATCTAGCATGAGCTGCATGTATTCTTGGATGATCTCCGGTACTTAAATATGTAAAACTTTCACTTATTTGGTTCCAACCTGAAACTAAGTTGAGATTAGATGATGTATTGTTTAGATCAGGTGTTCCATTATTCCCATCACACCATACCCATCCATTAGGTAAACCACCATCACTATAAAATGGCACAATTGTTCCTGGTGGGATAATTAGGTCTGAGAGTGCTGATACAATTGATTGTATATCAATGCTTACGCCATCACTGTCTACTTTAATACCACTACCAGCCTTAGCTTTTACAGAGACGCCATTACTATCAACGTTAATACCATTACTGGCCTTAACATCCAATCCTCCCCCAACTTTTACCCCCCAACCAAGATTCACAGATATTCCCGTAGGATCAACGCTAATTGTGTTATCTTTGGATTTTACAGAGACACCATTCCAATCAGCGGTAATACCATTGCCGGCCTTAACATCTAATCCATCACCTATTTTTATTCCCCAACCAAGTCTTACGGATATCCCTGTAGGATCAACGTTAATTGTGTTGTCTTTGGCTTTTACAGAAACCCCATTCCCATCAACATTAATACCATTACTCGCTTTAACTTTTACACCGTTTTTACTTAAACTCAAACCACTGGTGCCACTTGATCCATGTGTATCACCTCCTTCTAGTTTTAAATAAATACCCGTATTGTCAGTGACTTGAATACCACCGTTATCCCAACATTTAACATCTACACCCTCGTTATCAACGGCAATAGCGCCATTAGCCTTAGCTTTTACAGAGACGCCACTACTATCAACATTAATGCCATTATTCGCCTTAATTTTTACACCGTCTGACCCCAGGCTCAATCCACTGACACCATTCCAACCATTACCGGAATTACCCCCTGCTAATTTTAAATAAAGACCAGAACCGTCAGTGACTGTTATACCACCGCTCGGCCAACATTTAACAGCTATGCCGCTCGAATCAACAGAAATACCGCCGGCAGGGTTAGTTTTCACCGATAGTCCATGATTATTATCCAGTTCCAGTCCTGAATTTGGATTATCTGTCTGATCTGGTGCTTTACCCACTGCCCGGCGACCGATATCAGCAATATCAATCAGGTCTGAATAATCAGTTTGTAGGGGAATACTTCCCGCTTTAAAACGATTCTTTAATTCATCTGATGAAGGTCCTTTTGATTCAGGATTGGTATTTTCTGTATTGGATTGCGAAGTAGACAGATTATGTTTTTTTTCCATTTTAGTGACCTTATATATAATATTGAATTATTCTATTTTAAATATCCTGTAAATATTGCTTGATCATAAGAGAGTAATCGGAGGATATTTTATTTAGTAATGAAATTGATGGTTGTTTTTATAGTGCGATATTAATTTCTGCGACTATTTTTATTTAGATTGAATATTAGCTTGAATTTTCGGTACATATAATAACTGATTATCTTCTATTACCTTTTCGTTCCATTCGGTTCCTGATTCCCCAATGACTTCTATTCGTTGCTGTTCGGTGGCGATTCGCATATTACCTGTACCGGTGGCTGCCGAAGGTAAACGCCCTAGCGTTAGTGTTTCTAAAATATTATACGCTTCATCACCCAGAGGCGCGCCATTATTCTGCCAACGCTTATAAGTACTGGCAAAATTCTTGAAATGTTCTGGTGATAGCCAGTGGAAAATCATGGAAAGATGGGCGGGAAATTCGGCTAAGATCTCTGTTTTTACCCACGCTTCCAGTTTATAAGGATCGACCTTGTCATTCTCAATAAGCTGACGATTAATCACTACACTGACCATAAATGAAAAGCGGTCAGCTAGGGCATATTTGTCATTGGAAAAGTACCAGTGGTAGCGCCACGCATCTTCTGGTTTTGGAAAATTATATTGTTGGCCTGATATTTTTTTAAGTAATATTCGGCCTTTAATGCGATCAAATTCCACGACTTGTGCTTTGAGTTCATAATAGGTTGGAGAATCACTATTAGCTAATATTGTTGTCGGTGGTCCATCGGGGGTAATAATATATTTCAGGGTGACTTCATCCTTTACTTCGATCATAGTAGGGAAGGGACTTTGGGGGCTGGAGGTGATCCAACGTTCGTCTTCTGCTCCCGTTTGATATGTCTCACTGGCGTAAACCAGTTGATAATCCATATCTTCCATCCATACCGGGCTATTACACCAGCGTAAATTACCTTGTTCAAACGCGGTTTTCACGCGATCTAAATTACGCTCTAGATCAGTACTATTACGGGTATTAAGAGAGAAGGAGTCCCCTGTAATATCGGTGATCATTTGGCCCCGTAATGTGAATTTTCTGTCGCCCTCAATAATAATCAGATTAATTACCTGCCCGTGCAATAATTGGTCCGCTGCTCCTTTTTGGGTAATGATTAATTGATGATTTTTAGCATTGGGCTCACTTTTTATTTCCAGATTATCGGGCTTTTGCTCACTATCGAATTTTTTGTCAGGCTTTACCGGTAATAGCTGACGATGTTCAATCAGATAGAAAGGCAAATTAGCCAAGTTGGGGTTGTCTTTAAAACACTCTCCACCTAAGCCAATACGGGCGGCAATCCGTTTTTGCAGCGCTGACACTTTATCAATACGAATATTATTACGCTGGTAGGTCAATTCAGGTTGTTGAGCCAAATAACCGCGCTGAGTAGAGAGAAAATCCAATGAATCCAGAGTGAGTGGTCTGGCCGCGCGATGAGTGCCAAAATATTCCAATAAGTCATTCAGGATTGATAATTCTTTTGCATAATTTTGCGGATGGATACTGTCATCATTATTAATTTGGGAATCATTATTTAGTTGTTTGATTAAATTGGGCATGATCTCCTGATGGACTTTCTGACCAACAGTATTGGCTTTAAAAGGCCATTGTGCACCATATACTGCATTTCCCCGTTGTTTAAAGGCTAACAGTTTCGGCAAAATAGCGAGTTCGGCGCAGCCGTTAGCCAGCATCTGTTCAAAAGGCAACATAAATTGGTGCAAGTGTACTTGCTGTTGAGTTTCCGCGTAGGTCTGTAATCCATAGCAGGCGGGTAATTTATTGCTGATCGGATAATAGTCCAAGACTTTACGATGTTTGCCCCAGTTTAATAATTCAGGCTGTGTCTCAATCAATGGCTCAGCAATAATTTTGCTCTCTATATCTTGTTTAGATACGGCGACTTTTACTCCACCTTTGGCGGTAATAATGAGTGGACTTGTTGGTGAAGTAATTAAGCTTAAGGGATCGTTACCCCATAGCCTGGGATAATATCCTTGAGCGATTGTCCAGGACCAATTATCGTCCGCCAGCGGAGAAATGTTTTCATCGTGTTTGCCTAATGCCAATCGGGTAATACTTTGTACTCCGGGAATAGCCAATAAACGATTAGCCAAATGGCTGAGCTTTAATTCTGTCGGCTTGGTGTAATCTTTGGTCGCAGGTAGTTCAGGTATCCAGCCGTGATGTAAATAAGGTCCTGCGAATATTTCTTCATTGCTGTAGCCTAATTCTTTCATGGCTTGAGTGGTATAACGTAACGGTTTTGCCAGTATCGTCTGTGCCGTTGTTATATAGACTTTGGCGAAGATGTCAGCAATATCTCTCACATCATCATCCAGCTCAATAGCAAGCTGCAACAGGAAATCCGTGGGTTGTAGCCAGATAATTTTACTGACGGATTCCCCCAGATTACGGTTGTTTTTTAAGAAAGCCGCCAGACTTTGCTGTGCCAGTACCTTATCGGCCTCAGTTTCCCGGCTAGGGAGTAGATAAAGCCAGTAATTGCCTCTTAGTGTTAACTGTTGGCTATCTGGAGTTTTAATGAAACTGTATTCACGTTTTTCTTTGTTATACCAGTATTCATAGCGTTCGCTTGCAGGTTCACGAACTAGCTGTACATCGTTAAAGAAAAAATAACCCGTGCTTTTGTCGTTAATGTTATCGCTGCTATGCAAATCCAGTAAGGCGCGGCGATAATCTTCTGCGGTAATTGGGCCACAGGTCAGCATTTGTTGCGGGCCGAATTCCTGTGGAAAAATACCATTATCCGGTGTCTGTTCCTCTTTTTTAGGTGTGAGGAGATCCCTCAGTGGCAGCGAATGGCGATAGGCTAGATCAGATGCACCGTAACAACAGGCTTCTAATAAAGTGATACCGGGATCATTTTCTGCTGTATTGCTCCAGAGTTGCCCAGACTGTTGTTCAACTACCGTCTTGGCTTGAGTGAGTAAGGTTTCAAAGGCGATATCGTCTTTAATGATGGGAAACAGGGCATCCTGATTATCCATTGTCTGCTCCTTTATTAGCGGAACTCTTTTCTGACCAAACCAAAATCAGTACTTCATTATCAGCGGCCTCTACGCTGTCACCGACTGCTTTTGCGATTTGGGGCAATTTTTTCAACGTTAAGTTGGTGACCCGTTCCACTAAAGGTGACTGTTGAATCGTGGCTAATAACGGATAGTAATCAATGCGATTACCGGTTGTGACGCCGATAGCGCTATCTTCCGCCCACGGCATATATTTTCGGCTGAGTTCCTGCTGTAACTGATGGCGGCCATAGTCGGGATTAACCCCCGTAGCAAATACCAGTTGATAGCTGATCAGTACATCAACGTAGGTGGGGTTGTCGATTTTGAGGGTAGTCCAGGGACTGCTGAGTTGGCTTACCCAGTCGGCCATTTCCGCCAGCCGGGCCGGATTCAGGATTGGGCGTAGCGCATCGTCGTTATCTTTGTAACGGCTGTTAGGGATCACAATCAGTTGTTGCGTTTCAGGAGCCGGGATTTTGGTTAATTCATTGGCGGAAGGGTATTTGACATCAAATATGCTGATAAAATTCTCTTTCAGTAGCGTAACGATATTATCCCAACTTAAAGCACGGTTACGATGGGACAACCGGGGCGGAATTCGCGTGAGAAAAGCGGATTCTGTTTCTTTCGGATGACCGTTCCAAGAAGCCCAGGGTTGCGTCACACGGCTAATGGCGACGGATGCGCTGACTGTCTGCTTAATAGTGTCGGCGACCAAACCATTAATAAAGTGATCATTTTCAATGGCTTCTGGATTGATTAATGTCGCGGTAGTGGCGTTATACAGTATGCCTTGCATTTTTGGGTAATTTTCAGGGGCGGTCTGTTGAGTGATCTCTGCTTTCAGCCAGTATTTTCCTGACGGCATTAAGGTTGCCTGATTTGATGCATTCTGTGGCAATAACGTACTCCATATCCCCCGGTCGAACAGGTTGTGAGTTTGATCATGAACCAGTTGATTTAATGGACTCCAGACATTTTCCTGATTCAGATAAGACCAGAATAGCGTAAGTTCTTGAACACCGACCAGTTGCCAGTATAGGGATAAGGTTTGTCCCGGTAATACGTTGGTGAAGCCCAAATAGAGTGCGTCATTAGCGAATGAAGGCGTTTCAGCGTTCGCGTTTCCCCAACCAAAAGGAGTAAGAGGATAAACGGTGTATTGCTCAGTTTTTGCTTTAACGTTGAATGTGATTTGCAACGCACTGATTTGTGGGGTGTAGGGTAAATTTTTACCGGTCGGATCTTGCCAGTATTGGGTGTGCATAAAGTCCTGTTCAGCCAATTCTAAGCGCACTGACGCGGGCCAGTCATTAGGTGATGGGCTATCAGTAACGGAGTAGTCCATTGCCGGTAAGGTAAAACTCAGGTTTTGTCCTTGTGGTGCATCGGTTCCGCCAAATAACGATGGGGTGCCAGTGAGCTTCTTTCTTTCCTGAGGCGTGACTAAATAGCCTTGGACTTTAAACGCGCTATTATCCGGTTCAGGGGTGTACCCTTTATACCACGCTTTAAAACTCTTGGTGGGCAAGCCAACCCATTGCGGAGTCAGGGTAAGTGTCGCGTTTTCAGAACCATACCATTCAGGGGCAACCAGATTAAAACCGGAACCCAACGAGGGAAATTGACCAAAGGGGAAACTGGTTTTATCTGTCTGTTCAGTTCCGCCATCAGAGGCATAGCGCACACTACGGTTGCCATTAATATTGATTTCAATACTGGTAATTTTGGGCAACATGGGTTGCTGAGTAGTGCCTAATGTTAATACCGGGACGTCGAATGTCATGCCATCAAGGTTATCTGGCGGGCTGATAGGATCAGCCGTGGATGATAGTCCCAGTTCAATGTTCTTTTTATCGATAAGTTTTACCGACAACGATAACCAGTGATCTTCTGCACTGATTTTAGCGGTGAGATGTTCAGCTTGACCTGCCCAATCGTTTTCCAGCGTCAATGTGATATGACGTTCTCCAGCGGACATAGCAAATAGAGATGAGGTAATCAGATAACCAGATAGCACCGCAATATCATTGGCTGTTGGGCTAAAAAGTTGAATACCGTTTTCGGGTAATGCAATATTATCCGAAAGGCTAAAGGGTATCGCTGATTGCCAGCCATTGTTGCCGTTTTTCCGATACCAACGCAGGTCGGTCAGCACCCCTTGATTCGCTAATAAATCCGCATCTGACGCATATTGCAACGAATTACCGGCACCATCTTGCCCGGCATCAAACAGCGTACTTTGTGCTACCAGAAATTCCGCGTTATCTGTATTCAGGACAACGCTGATGGCGACACTATCCGCCTGAGCATTTTTAGGATTCAGCCCTAGTAATTCTCGATAATAAAGGTCGCGGTGTCGTGCCGGAAAGGTGTTTAATAATCGTTTGGTTGTTTCCAGTAGTTTTAAAAAAGCCAATATAAACGCCTGATGTGGCGGTAAAAGGCCATTGGCTTGATTAACTTGTTGGTAAATACAGGCTAATTGCTGAGGATTATTTTTCTGAATAAAGTAAAAACTGTCCCAAAACTGTTTTTTATCTTGATCGAAAGGAATAATTGCGGCGTATTTTTTAAGCCAGTTTAAAATATCCAGCGTACTTCTTTCATCAAGTTTAAAAGCAGTATTTGGCACGATAGCGGAGAGTTTATTATCTAACTCGGCCTGTCCCATATTTATACCACCTGTTATTTAAAAATAAGGTTGAAAAGGTTATTTATCCGGCACTGACGATATATTGGCTGGCAATAAAACGGCCTTTTCCCATACTCGGCGTTGTCACATCCGGGCCACTCGATGGATTATTTGCCGGTTGTGTCGGGGTGAAGCGGGCAGTAAATTGCTGTCCAACTACGATCATTGTGGCAGGGCTGCGGCAAAAGTTTGCTTGCTGGCTGGCATCCAATTGAGCAATGGTGACCATTCCCATACCGGGTATCGGGTGGCTAGGGGTAATATATTGCGCCTGAAATTGGACCTTTTTTTCGTCTCCCACAATGGCGATCTTTTTGCCTTGGATCTGGGCGTGCCCGCTGCCTCTAATGGTGGCCGGTCCCAGAAGGGTGACTTGCCGGTTGCCGAATAACGGTTCAAATAGCAGATTGTCACCATCCACCACACATTGTTTACTCATAGGTTCACCCACACTTGGCCTTCGCTGACCTCAAGGATGCCATCAATTTGTTGGTTGATTTCGCTGCCTCTCAGGGCGTAAGTCACCTGAACATGCAGGGTATTGGGTAAGTCCGTTCTTTGATTGACCTGAATCATCGTGATTTGCGCGCGCGGTTCATAGCGCAGTACCCGTTCTTCAATTCGAGTTTGGATTTCTGCTATCAGTGCATCATTAATATTGGCAAACAGATAATCATTCAGACCACAACCGTAATCTTCACGCATAATGCGTTCGCCGGGTTCAGTGAGAAAAAGAATTTTCATGCTTTGGCGGACATTCTCTGCACCTGATGCCATTTGGACTCCGGTAGGTATTTCTGGATGCGTATTATCTTTAATAAAAAACTGTGGTGGAAAAGCCCAACCCCGGCCATAAATATCGGCTAATATATTGTCTGTCATTTCGTTGTCCTATTATTGTGTTAAGTTAATTTTCGCACCTTTAATATCGACGCCGGACTTTCCAGTGGCTGACAAGGATTTTTCAGCCTGTAGGTTAATTTCCTGGGCTTTGGTGATCAGATTTTTCGCTGAATCTAGCGTGATATCTTTATCCTGTTGCAGTGATAATGAATGTTTTCCGCTATTAAGGGCGGCAATTTTATCTTGATGATTGAACACTAATGCTTGTTGATTATCCCCTTGTTTAATGACCAAGGTTTTTATTGGATTTTTTTCACTGGGTGCTATTGGCGCTTTATTTTTCGGGTTGTGCATAGCGCCTAATATCACCGGGAAGCGGGGATCGCATTCAAAGAAACCGATAATCACCTCATCCCCCGGTTCCGGGTAGAAACAGAACCCGCTTTCATGACTGGCATAAGGTTTACCCAGTCGGGCAAAAAGTACGCTGTTGGTTAAATTTAACGCCGGTATCCTGACCGGAATTCGATCCAGTGACTGCTTGTCTTGTTGGTATTTTTCCACAATCCCCACGTGCAGCTCTTTAACCTGCGGGACCGCCGGTTCTGTCTCCGGCAACAGGCCCAGAGTTAACCGGGTACGCCAGCCTTGTCGCTGATTGATGGTTTGACTGGCGCCGGTGATAACGCTTTTACCATCCATTCCCTGACCAAAGCCGCTTAACGCCAGAACATCCCCCGGTTGATAGCGGCTATTCCCTGCAACTTCAACATTGCCGGAGACGTTATCATTTCGCAGGTTATTCAGGATGCCTTGCGCAAGGTATTTGGCTTGTTCATTATCTTGCGGATAACTGAAAACCCATTGCCATGTCTGATCGGTTAAAGTTGCTAAACTGTCTGGCGCGAGTTGACCACTGCCAAGCCGACTGTTTTTTGCCTGAGTGGCCTGAGACAGTTTTTGTTGTGCGATATCCCAGAATTGTACGCTCACCGTTTTGGGGCTGTGTCGGTTATCCCATTGCAGATCTGCTTCAAACAGCACAATGTCTTGATCGCCGGCACGTTGTTTAATCGTGTGCTCGGTCGATTGATTAAGTGATTCTGGCGTTGCCAGCGTGACCGTCTCGTTACCGGGTAATAACCAGATATTGGTTGCGGCCAGCCGGTTTTTTAAGAATTTCCAGTCATGGCAGCGAAACTGGACCATTTGCTCATGTTCAGTTTTAAGCTGAGGCGCCTGTTTTATCGTGACCGGTATACCCGCCTGACTGAATAGTTTTCTGATAATGGCTTCGTCACTTTGTTGGCTGAATAGCTGTGAATGGAAATTGTTAGTGAGTTTTTGCAGTGGATGTTTCGCTGTTAGGGTAACCAGACTGTCCTGACCTTTGAACTTAAGCGCTTGCCGAACAATGATCCCCTTAAACAACACGGTTTTTTGCAGTTGCACGATCAGTTCTTGATTGGGCCGACAGCTTGTGAGTTCAGCTTGAGCTTTAGCGGTAAAAATCGCGTTGGCGTCACCGGCTACACTAAGCGTGATATTGGCTGTGGGGATACCGTTGATTTGATGGTTTACGGTCAGACTAATGACAGAAAACTGGCTGAGGGTTTTTCCCGCTATTTTAACGTCTATCGCCGGTATCTTCATGCATCCCCCTGTGCCTGTAGCGTTTGTCCCGGGGTGAAATCATCCAGATTATCCAGATTGTTTTGCCAGGCGAGGGTAAGGTAATCAATGCCGCCTGCCAGAGAGGCCCCGGCACCTAAGGCGATTAACGGCAGAGAGAGCATATCGGTCACGCTGACTGCGGTGATCGGCGGTGATTTTAACTGCTGTTCAGTGGCTTGAATAACAAAGCTTTCGTCCGCGATCAGCGATAAAGTCGCGCTGGCTCGTAGTGGCGTAGCGTCCCGATCAAACAGGGTGTAATTGATGGTGAGATCACTGGCCCGGCAAGCGAAATAACCTTTGTTTTCCCAACGCATTTTGCCCCATTTGATTTTGAGGAAGTGGGGCACGTTGGTGCTGGCATCCACCGTACACAGAGTTTTCAAGGTTGAGAGTTGGGTTTCTACCGGGATAGTGTTGCCCGGCATGGTGGCGTCAAATAGCAGGACTAACGTCAAACCGGCGGGTTGTGATAGCACATAGCGGCTGCTTTGGCTGGCATTGTTAACACTTTCATCCTGTTGGTAGCGGGTTTGATAATCGAGCTGAATCCCATCAGGGTTATACATCGCCTGTAAGCTGCCCACGGAGATTTTCCCTTCCCGGTCTTTAAAGGCGGTCAGGGTGAGTTTGGACAGGCTGCGTTCAATTAAGCTCATAATAGCCTCCTGTTTCACGCAACGCCTCTAACACTTCCTGTTTGACGATCTCGATCAGACGGGCGTTATCTAGCGTCTCTTGGGCTAATGTCTGTGGTGTGACGGGATTAAGTGTGATGGGATTACGTTCGGAATCAGTCACTTTGGCCTGAATAATCAGCTCTTTAATTTCGACGGTCATACTTTTACTCCTAACCAGCGCATATCCTGATAACGCAATTCCAGTGAGTTCACCAGAACGGTGTTGCTATTGGCGTCAAAGTCACCGGTGGACCAGCGCACCGGTAGCGCGTTGCTTAATGTCCAGCTTGCCACGGGTAACGCATTTTCATTCAGTAACATAATCACGACATCGGCATAGACCGCTTTTTCGCCACGCAGGACACGATCAAACACCAGCGTGAGGGGTGTCACTGTCATCACGCCACGCTCCAACATTAGACTGCCATGCTGGATCTTCTCAGCCAGCCAGACATTTCTGGCATTTTCCCCTCCTTGGCTGTGTTGGCTAGTTTGTAACTCACGGCTCAGGCCCGATATTCGTTGAAAGGCGATATCCAGCGGGCTGGGAATGTTGTTAAAAAGAAAACTGGCGATAAAACGGTGTGACACAGCCGGGGTGTAGAGGTTGTTCATATTTTGCCTCTGTTTAACTTAGCGGGTGATACCGATATAGGTATCGAATGTCAGGTTTAGCTCAATAAATTCCGCTGGAATTAAGACCGCAAGGCTGATTTTTATGATCATTTTTCCGGCCTGTATATCGGCTTCACTCATTGATTCACCCACACCCAATAACACCTTGAACGCTTGATCTTCTTGGGTGCCTCGTAGCCCGCCGTTTGACCATAACTGACGCAGCCAGTTATGGGCTTGCCCTTTAAACTTCATCCAGGTGATGGCGTTATTGGGTTCAAAAACGAAAGCCCGGCCGAGTTGGGTCATATGGGCTTCGATATAAGAAACCAGACGACGGATTTGGATATAACGCCAGAGGGAACCGGGAGTATTGTCCAAGGTTCGGCATCCCCAGATCCTAATGCCTTTGCCGGGAAAGCTGCGGACCAGATTCAGCGAGGCGCCATCCGGGTTAAAGAGCGCATTCGCTTCAATATAAGAGTGTACCGGGCTAATGACTTTGGCTAAGGCAATGTTGGCCGGAGCGGTCCATACGCCTTGTTGGTTATCGTTACGCTGGATAACGGCAGCTACTGCGGCGGTTGGTGAAAGCACGATAGGGTTTTGCGCTTTATCCTGATAGGCGCTTTTTAGTCGCGGCCAGTATACGGCGCCCCATTGTCGATCAGCGGAAGAGAATTGAGTTAAACACTCGGCGGCTAATGTCGGATCGTCCGGCGCATCCAATAACCCCATAATGCCGCGTCGGCTTTTGCAAAGATTGAGCGCCGATTGCCAAAATTGTAACCAAAGATCTCTTTGAATATAGGAAATCTCTGTCTGATTAAAGCGGATAACATCCGGGGTGATAATCAGGGTAATGTCGTTCTCTGCGGCAATCGTTTGAGTCAGCCACGCTTGTTGCAAGGCAGTGATCAATGACGAAAAATCGCTTAATAGATTCTCCGTACCCAGTGACAGCACATAAGCTTGTTGACCGCCGTTTTCAAAGAAGTGGCGCACGGAATAGTACATTAATCCTGACTCAGGAAATGACTGGGCAAAATCGGCCAGACTGTTAAGTTTGATAGCCGTTTTATCGCCATCGTTTTTATTGACTGATGATGAGGTATAACCAATAAAAACCGGTATACCGATAAACGTGTCATCTTGCTTTGGGGATATCAGATTTTCTGTGACGGTGACGCTCGGCTGTGTTATCTCCATTATCGTCTCCTTAACGACTGAATAGACGCGGTGTTTAACCGCGTCTCAGTACGATTACTGTGCTACATTTTGTGAAAACTGAAGGATAATAAATTCAGCTGGACGTACCGCGGCCATGCCCACTTTGACAATCATTTTCCCTTGTTTAATGTCGTCGTCAGACATGGTGATGCCTTTACCAATCTGAACAAAATAGGCTTCTTGCGGTTTATTTCCGGCTAATGCCCCTTGTTGCCATAAGGAATAGAGATAGTTGTCAATGGCTGACTTCACCCGTTCCCAGGTGGGCTGGCTGTTGGGTTCAAAGACAGCGGATTGCATAGCTTGTTTGATATCCCGCTCTGCGCTGTTAAAGAGACGCCGTACCGGAATGTAGCGCCAGTTGTCATCATTTTGCAGAGTACGTGCGCCCCACACGACAAATCCCCGATGGTTGAAGTAGCGAATGGCATTGATGCCCTGCTGATTCATGGTGCCTTGTTCATCGTCATTGAGTCGTTCAGTGACATCACTAATTCCGCTTAGCACGACATTCGCCGGGGCTTTCCAGACACCACGGCTGGCGTCAGTGGCGCAGTAGACCCCCGCCATGACAGCACTGGTAGGAATAGTATTGCCGTTGGCGGCTATTTTGTCCTGTATTGCTTTAGCTGCTTGCTGGTAGACAGTGAGGTTTTTCTGTTTGAGTTGCGCCAGATTTTTGATTGCATCGGGTTTTGTTTCTGCATCTTCATAACCTGAAACTGCAATCAGGCTATCTTCCACAGGAATAAGTTGTGAGACTTTCACCGCCGGATAGTAAGTTGCGGTTTGCGATTGCACATTAACGCCAGGTATGCTGGTTTTAGTTTGGCTGTCAGCGATAAGGAAATACCCGGCATTCAATAATGCGGGTGTTAAGCTGTTGTATATTGCGCTCTGGTAAGAAGAATCCTGTTCAGGGCAGACGATTAAAGTAATCTCCAGAGCTTGCTCAATTAATTCGGGGATTAATGCCGAAGTGGCAGTGTCTTGGGGATTCGCAACCGGCAGGATATAACAAGGTCCACCGCCATTTTGAAAATAAAGTTTTATCGCATCACTACTTGTTGTGTAGGTACCAACAGCTACAGCGTAAGTGTAACCGGAGCTTGTATTACCTGCGTTAAGAGCGATATCGGTTGTAGCAACAACTGTTGTATCGCCCGCAACTTTCCCGGAAGGCGGAGTGGGGGGCGGTGGCGTTGGCTTGGTCGATGTGATGGCGATTGACGTAATACAACCGACATTAAATAGATTCGTAAAATCCAGCCAGCTACTAACACGTACCGCTTTTGGGGTTGTGCTGGTTTTTTTAGGTTGGAAACGGCCAATAAAAACGGGTATTGCGGTGTTCCCGTGGCTGACAGAGAGCGATAATGACGCATCTTCTTCAATATAAACGCCGGGATAGGTCGGTGTTGTTGGCATGAGACCTCCGATTATTGTGCGATATTCTGTGTGAACTGCAAGATAATGAATTCGGCTGGACGAACAGCGGCCATGCCGATTTTGACGATCATTTTGCCCTGCTTGATATCGTCATCAGTCATAGTGATGCCTTTACCGATTTGAACAAAATAAGCCTGTTCAGCTTTGCTGCCCATCAATCCGCCTTGCTGCCAGAGGGAATGGAGATAGTTATCAATCGCCCGGCGCACAGCTTCCCAGGTTGGTTGGCTGTTAGGCTCAAACATCGCGAAACTCATGGCGTTTTTAATGTCCCGTTCAGCGCTGTTAAACAGGCGGCGAACCGGGATATAACGCCAGTTATCGCTGTCCTCAAGGGTTCTGGCTCCCCAGACCAGCGTACCGCTCTTAGGAAAGGTACGGATCATATTCAGCGCCTTACCTTGGTTATATTTTCCTTGCAGGTCGTCGGTCATCGGATATTTAGGTTGTAATCCTCCTTGAACAGGAACATTAGCGGGAGCTTGCCAGACGCCTCGGCTGTTATCGACACTGGCATAAATACCGGCCATGACGGCACTCGGTGGAATATCAACCAAGGTTCTCTTTTCTCCCCATTCAGCGGTCAGCCAGGGGTAGTAAACCGCGCCATATTGGGTTGCTGAATAAGATTTAAGAACATCGTCTGGTTGTAGACTTGAGGTTATTTGGGTGGTTGGGCCATCAAAAATGGCGAATAATCCTTTGCCTAATTGGCAAAGTGTCCCGACGGCGGTGGTGATCTCTTCTCCGGCAGCAACCAATAGCGTGACATCATCAAGTACTGGAACTTGCTTTTCTAAATCTTGCGTTTTGACGAGATAAGCATATCCACCGCCGTTAATAAAATAGGCACGCAGTGCGATATCCAGTTTATCGGAAGGATTAAATTGTCCACCTTTTAGTGTTAAATACTCCAGCCAGTTACTGACGCGAATATAGGGCTTACTTGATATTAATGAATGATTATTTGCGACGGCAAAAACAGGCACTGCCGTTGCACCCGAACGAACCGAAAGTGCGGGTGAAGCGTCCTCTTCAATATAAACGCCGGGATAAGTTGGGGTTATTGGCATATTGTCTCCAAGTTCTTGTGCGATATTTTGCGCAAACAGTAGGATGATGAATTCGGTCGAACTAATGGGCCATGCCAATGTTGATCATCATGTATTAGCGCATGGATAATTGGCGATGTCAGACGATTATCTTCTTCAATATAAACAACGTAATAAATCGTTATTGTCGATCTATTAAGGTGCTTGAATGGTGACTCGATCCGCGACCAGTGCGATTTCTTGAATAGCGATATCGTTGCTGGTGGCATCAAAAGAGGGGGAGGTGAATGACGTTGGGAAGGCATTTGTCACATTCCAGGTCATCAGAATTTCGGTGCCGGCTTCATTGGTCAGGCTAATTGCGATATCTTTTTTCTCAACTTGATTAAGTTGAATAGAATTAATCCAGTCAAAAAGCTTAGTGTCGCCGGAGAAGACGCCTTTACGTAGGGTAATATTGATCGATTGACGTTGGCCCGGCATTTTATAGTAATTACCGGTACCATCTTTATACTCGATGACGTCATGAGAAATATCTAGCCCGGAAACGTTGTTAAAAGGGATTTTCTCATCACCAATAGAGACAACAAACCGATAAGCAGGAATGGGATAGTCAACAGCAATTTGTTCTGGAGTTATAGCCATGATTTTTTCCTTGATTGTTTACATTTGAAATATAAGGAAAACGTCTATTACTTTGTTTTCCTTAGTACCTAACGATTGGGTATAGCTACCGCAACAACCTGATTTATAGAGGTTATTTTTTATATGAAATAATTTAGAGCCTATTCCTCTTCATTACAAAAAGGCCAAATAAAATAGCCTCAATGTGCTAGGTAGTTATTTGACGATTATTTAAATCACCTCTCGTGAAACGAAATAATTATAGATACGGAATTTCCAAGTGCGATTATCAATTAATAATAATAATGATTGTTAATTGATATAGCAGGTTTTGATAATTTTATGCATCAGCATATCTTGATTGATTTCTATAAATAGGGAAATAAAAACGCCCGTAACTTTAATCTGGATTAATACTTCAAATCCATGCTATCGCTTATTGCCAGATGGTTGTGTTTTGTTTTTCAAGTTATACCCGTTATCTTTCAAGTTGCCTCTTTGTTGGCGGCATTCGCTCACCCCGGTCACATAGTTTGCTATGCTCCCGGGGATTCACTCCCTTGCCGTCGCGATGCATCTTGAAATCCATAGGGTATATCACTATTTCATTTTGGTACAATTGACGCCATGTAACAAAGATGTCTGGAGGCAATTGTAACTTCGGGGATATTTGATTTATTCATTCAGAGTTTCCCTGCTATCATCAGCGCTGCGTGGATTGTTTTAAACGGCAGCAACAGTGATAAAGGAGCATCCAATAATGGAACAGCACTATATCCCGCATACCAGTTAGCGACACGCTCATTTTTAGCATCAATCAGCAACGCAATCCCACCTGCCTGAGCTGCAAGTGACTGCTCCCCGCCGTAAAAAACGGCGAGGCTTCCCACTTCTCAGGCTCATGATTCTGCCTTGCATGGCGATATAAAAACTGATTCAACAAACCATCGCCACAATCGAAGGCTGCACGATCATGATGCTTGCTGATGGGTTCTTCGTGCCAAGATAGTAACGTTATGGCAGTTCCGGCAAAGCAAAGGCAACAGCCATGAGCTTATTGTTGGGAGCCGGTGGATTATCCAAAAGGTCCAGGACATATAAACTGTCTTTCTCTGTCAGTTCAAGCTGTTCGTTCTCATCGATAATCTTCCGCGTTGCCGAGACGACGTTGCGGATCACAAATTCGGTCAGATTGGTGTGTTGTATGGCTGCTGCACGCATCAACAGTGATTTTTCTTCAGAGGCAATACGCAACGACATACGGTTATTGGTTTCTACTGGGATTTGAGGCATGATTGAAGTTCTCCATTTTGTACGCATTAAAATAGTACACATACTAGGTGTGGGTATATAACAATCAGTACACTTTCAAAGTGTACATGATGAGTGTCAAATACAAACGTTTTTAGTACAACTGCGACGGCTATTGATCAGACTCCGCATATTCCAGGTGAATGTCACATCTGGCAGACTATAACAACCGTTTTTTGAGTGAATTGATAACCTCAATACTATTACCGTCTTTACCAGGTGAAACGATAGCATCCTCCGATAATACTTTGACGTTCACCTTACCGTTATCATTAGCCAGCAGTGCATAGCTATAGCCGGCTCTAATAACCGGTCTTCCCGGCTTGATTTCATCGTAGTTAAAAACACTGACATTTTCTGCGGTATTATCAATCACAACCGCCTGTTTTCCCATATAGGTAATAACGCTCTGATCATATTCTGCAAAAATATTCACTAAATCGTTATTTTGTTGGTTAACCGCAATCGGTTTGCTATCCGATAAAAGGGCTTTGTGACTCTGACCGGTAGTGACAACGCCATCTTGGCCGGTTTTCCATTCATCATCACCCGGTTTCTGGCCCGTATGATAGGCAAAGAAATAATTATCCTTCACGGCATACACCATGGTACAACCGCTTAATGTCCCGGACGTGACAATGACCGGATACCCAGGCCGAATATCTCGCAAGGCAATTTTTATTCCTACGGTTCCCGATGCGCCATTAACTACATTAATGCCGGTAATATTGTGGCCTAATCTATTTTTTCCCCAATGTCTTCCTATCGTTCCAGAACCCGATTCTGAAGAGGTCACTTGGTCACCACTAAATCCCATAATAACATCATGAAAAGGGTTCTCCTGACCAGAGTCACTATTTCTCAAAGACCTTGCCTGAGCAAGTTGCTGATGGCTGTCATAGCGATGCGCTATCACCGGTATGTCGATTGGGGCATTATCGCTACCCACTAATAACCCCTTGTTCTTTAGCGGGGAAATATGCCCTTTATTAAGTTTGCTGTCTGCGGTAGAGTGTTTGAACATTAATAAGTCCTCTAATTAATTAAATTTGCTACGTTTAAGATTTATCTGAAAATAATTATTCAGATGATCTGATGCTATGAGTTTGAAATCCATAAGGCATATGTATTTAATCATAAATTTAAAGAGTAGATATTTAATTGAGATCTATTTTCAGATTTGTCTGGTTTTTACTATCAACATTTTAATGTAATAATTACCTGACTAATCAGAAAATAATAGAATAGATGGATTTAAAAATTAATTATTATGGAAAATAACGGGAGCTATGTTATCAAATACAGCTCCCGGTTTTTCCATGTAAGTTATTATAATCTAGAATACTTGTTTCAAGTTTACTATTTTCTATTTTTACGACTTTAGAATATTGGGGGGCTGTTTGTTAATTTTATAATGATGAACATATTAGGAATAAGTAATATATAAATTAATTATCATTGATATTCTTCCTATTATACCCAGAAACTTTCATATCTTTAGAGATAAAGGTGTCGGCTTCAATTGAAGGCTTACTGAATGACCACCGATTAGATTTAGGTTTTATATTTATGATATTAGGGGCTGCGGCTATTTTCTGATAGTGAAGTTGCCATTGTTTTTCCTCCGGGTTAAATTTTAGGAATGCAGAACCATAGGTATTTTCCATAACTTTGCCATCGGCTTCGTGGTATCCATAATCGCAGAATTCCATTGCTGCAATCATACCCATTCCGTGATCAATATTTTGGTTATTATATTCAACGTCTTCTTGACCACCTTGTACGTGCCGAACCCGGAGAATATCTTTATTCATTTTATCGACAACAAATGAACATCCACTGAATCCTGGGGTGAATACATACTGTGGATGGCGACTGAGATTGGGTTGTGTTGGGATATCAACATATCCTCCTTGTGGGGCCCAATAAGCTAAAATGGACATGTCTTTATCCGGTATTTCATTTTGCCAGGTATCGACAATTTTTAATGCGTTGAATGGCACAGTTTCATCTGATGGTTTAATTTGTAGTGCCTTGAACACCAGATTTCCGCCTCCTTCTTTGTTATTTAAAATATCTTTTACTCCTTCTGACATTTTTATCTTTTGCGGATTAATTAAATCGGTAATAATCGGTTGTGAAGTTAGTGCACTTTCACTTAATATATCAGACATTGCTATTGGAATTGCGCTATATTGTTTTTGTTTAGAATGAGACGGAATAAAAGGTTGTGCACCTTCTATATTCCGTTCATTCCCTGTTCTTAACTTTTTCTCTAACGGTAAATCCAATCCTAATCCTAGTGAGCAGCTACTCATAGTATTATATTCGTTAGGATATATCGAGCGTTTTTCCATTCTATTTCCTGAATGTTGAATTTTTTCACTGTATTTGTTGTTTGGCATATTATCATCTGTTAGTTTTTAGTGGGAATAAATAATGTATTTTTATTCTATTGATATATACCCAATGGATTTCAAGATGCATCGCGACGGCAAGGGAGAGAATCCCCGGGAGCATAGCAAACTATGTGACCGGGGTGAGCGAGTGCAGCCAACAAAGAGGCAACTTGAAAGATAACGGGTATATTGTGTTTTTACATAAAGGTGTCAGCTATATTAATAATGAAGATAAAATTAAACTCCAATTAATTTGTCAGAGTTCTCTTTGGAAATAATAATACCGACACTATTGATCTCAACAACAGCACTTTGACTATTTTGCCATTTTGCAAGAATATCTTTTATTTGTGGTAAATGAATTGAATGGGTAATGCCAGAAGTTTCAAGAATAACACTTATATTTTGCTGACTTTCATTATTGCCTATAGCGAATTCAGTGATCAGATTGACTTTAGCTAGGGCAAGGCGAATATCCTCCGTACCACCTAAATCGGCACACAATTTATCTTTCAAAGCTTGATTTATTTGTGAATTATCTATATTTGGTTTTTGATTCACAGAAGAGGATATTTTTCTGATTGGTATTACACTGTCTTCAATATTTTGTAATTTCATTGGTACGGTAATGGAATACATTAAAGAGAGGCGAGGGCGATTACCGAGAGCTTGCCAGAAATTACCTAAGCTATTTAAATTCTCCTGTTGGGGAATAATTCGAGTATAGGCACCGGGAATGCCGGTTAATTGACGGTTGTTAATTAATGCATTCAGAATACGAGTCATCACTTTCGCCGCCTGATTATTGGGCTGACTATCCGGGCTTGAACTGTCGCTTGATGGTTTATTGGCATCCCAGTAAGTAATTAAATAGTTACAATTGATATTGACCCATCCCGGTAATAGTGTGCTGGTCATCGGGTTATAGCGTCTTGGTTCGGCAGAACGTAATTGAAGATCTTCATTGATATCATAAAGAAATACACTAACCGTCGGTTCCGATTGAATGGAATTAATTTCGGGTAGATCAAAGCGGATATCAATCTTATTGCCATTGGTATTTAAATACTGGGATAAAATAGTATTTAATGCATTATTTACTTCAATAATTGCATTGTCAGAAGCAATTAGGGTTGTCATGTTTATTCCTATTCTATTGAATGTTTAAAAAGCCAATCGGCCTGTTTTACTTAATTCGAGTGTAACCGCCCGATCTAAATGTTGATTTTCGATTTGTTCACAGTGGTCATTTTTCGCTAACATTGATGCTAATAAAGCAATATTTCTGATATTAGCCCCGGTCAAATCAGCTCGTTCAGCCAGATATTCAAAATCAACTTCATTGGATAATGTCAGTTGTTCCGGCCAGATGGCTTGCCACATTTTTTTACGCAATGTTTCATCAGGGTAAGTAAAACGCGTAATAAAGGTGAAGCGACGATTAAACGCACTGTCTAAATGACTACGATTATTGGTGGCTAAAATCACCAATCCCGGATAATTTTCTAGTCGTTGCAATAAATAAGAAACTTCAATATTAGCGTGTCTGTCTTGGGCGTCTTTGGTTTCGCTGCGTTTGCCAAATAGAGCATCCGCTTCATCGAAAAATAGCACTCCAGAATCCGCTTCGGCTAAATCGAAAATACGGGAGATATTTTTCTCCGTCTCACCAATATATTTATTCACCACGGTAGAGAGATCGACTTTAATTAGATCAACACCGAGATGCCCGGCAATCACTTCTGCGGCCATGGTTTTTCCGGTCCCGGATTCTCCGTAAAATAGTGCACTAATGCCGGTGCCATAACCGATTTTTTCCCGAAAGCCAGTAGCCAGAATTTGGTCACGATAATGAATAGCAGCAATAATTTCTTTTAATTGTTGCGCTAATGCGCCTGAAATGACTAAATCATTAAAGCTACGTTTGGGGGTTATTCGTTGAGCTAATTTACCGAAGTTTTGTTGGGCGCGGAAACTTAATGCCTTTCGCAGATCGATTTCTTCCAATTGACCGTTTGGTTCTCGGAGTATTTGATATTGACTCGCTTCTTTAAGGATTTGCGGCAATGTTTCTGCGGTAAATGAAAAACGTTGGCATAACTGAGTAATATTGATTTCCTGAGCGATATTATCCGGTAAGCTTGTTTCGAGCATGGTTTTTTTATCTGCCAGAGTAAGTGCGGGCATATTAATTTGCACTATTGGCAGATGTTTAATCCATATTAATGAATCTTGTGGTTCTGCTAGACAAACTACGCGTAATTTTGGTTGGTTTAATAATGTAGATAACTCGTTGTGCCATATTCTCTTTTCCTCTGTCAATAAAGAAAAATTGCGGATTAATAAGCAGGCATCGTGTAACCTGACTTCCCGGACTGCATCCATCAGCAAGTTAGATATTGCTGCGGTGTTCTCTTCGTCCGGCAGACGGGCTAAATCCAGGGTTAAGGTACTAATATCATGAGACGCCATAATATGACTGACAGCTAATTCTCTGGCGCTATCCGGTTTTCCTCTGAGTATGACCAACGGGCGTATTTCATCGGTTTCATTTAGTAATATCTTTTCAAGTGAATGACAAAGAGTTTGTGGATACCAACGATGTGAGGCCGGAGAATGCCAATAAGTACAGGTTGTCAACGGCGGTAAAATAATTTGCTGGCCTGATAAGCAATGCCAGACAGCGCTATGAGTTAGAAATTGGGTTTGTAGCCAAATAGACTCTTCGTGATTATTGAGCCGTAATAGTTGGTTATTGATTAACGGTGTTTGTGGTAAAAAGCTGTTTTGCAGTAATTGCCGGTCACTTTGGCGTTGGCTAAATAATTCAATAGCTAAAGCAAAACTCGGCCACTGTTTTTTACTGTTACCGTGCAGAGCGGCAAATAATGCATGATAACGGTTATCGAAGTGCGGTAATAAACCTAATAATAAAACATCCTGTTCAAATTCAGTGAGATCAAAACGTTCGACTAATAGTGATAATGCATTGGGGTTTTCTTCGATTTCAGGGACATTAATAATATCATCCTGTTTGGTTATCCAATGAGGAATACCTTGTGGCTTTACCAAATGCTGCTCTAATTCATCTTCGTTAAGTAGAAAGCTTTCCGGTAAATAATCGTATTTTTCTCTGTTTTGGTAATAGTAATGCTGTAACCGCAAATCAATACGTTCCAGATGGGGATAAATCCAGCGTAATTCTGTCACCATATGGTGGTTGTTTTTAAGTAAAGAGTTCATATAAACCTGTTAAATGTTTCGCCAGTCGATTAATAAAGCGTGGTCCAGCCAGGGAAGTTTGGCGATATTTAATGGCCACGGCCAATCGGCCAGCAATGCATCAAATGGTTGTTGCTGAATGATGATTTTAATTTCCTGATCATTGATCAGCAATTCACCTGGTCGTTGTAAAAACAGTTGGCGGACGTCACTGTGGCTTAATTTTTTCCAGCCGGGAAGTTGAGTAATAACGGTATCTAGACATTGCGCGGTTATTAATTGTTTTTTTTGTTCAAGAGAGATTGATTCACTTTTTTCATCAGCCGTTAATCCACACAGAATATTATTGAGTCTCTTACGTTCTGCCGGTGTTTCTTCGGTTCCCCAAATCAGATGGTCAAGGAAATTAACGGCGCTGAATCGGGCTTGACGATGAATAAATTTTTGCTTCTCAAGTAAACCAAGTTGATTAAATAGTGCGGGCAACATCGGCCATAAAATTAATATTCCCGCATTACTGACTTGGCATGGAAGGACTTGTTCAGGTAATACAGTTCGTTCAGAGTGTGGTCTGTTAATAGTTCGAAGTGGGTTAGGTCTATTTCCTCCTGTAACCGATGTTGATAATGCTTGCTGATCTTCGGCAATTATCTTTTGGTTTGTCGAATGTTGATATTGCTGAACGTTTGAGAAATTAACGTTATTCATGGTTGATTTTTTACTGGGTAGATTTTTATCTGTGTGGTTTGGTATAAAATATTCCAACAGATATTGGTATTCTTCAACCGATAGATGATTTTGGCAAAGTCGTGAAATAGAAACGGTTTGCCAGAGTTGTTTCAGCCAACTATTTAATGGAGTATTGTCGGTCATAGTTTGGCGAAATAATGTAATAACAGATGTAGCATTAAGTACGCCGTTATTGAGTTCAGTTGTAATACGTGAAATGATTTTCGCATTGGGTTTAGGTATATCCTGTGCATTATGTCGATGTAGATATTCCAGTACATTAAGTATCAGTTGCCCGGAGGAGACAAGCTCCTCCTGATGTTGTGGTTTGTTTACTCTTGCGGATAATCTGCGGTTGATGGCGCTTAATAAAGCGGGTTGCTTGATCGCCAAAAATCGTTGTATACCGTGTTCAGATAGGCAGCTTTTTGCCAATAGCAATATCCATTGGTTCTCTATCTGTGCTAATTGATGGGTAAGTTTATTAATATCTTTATTATTGGTTATTGCCTCCAGTGTATTTAATTGGGGATCTTGTTGATATAACGAGTGAATAAAATTCTCTGCATTAATGAAATTATTATCGCCAGATAAAGATAACTTATTGATAAATTTACTGGATATTGATTTATTCAGTAGAATTTCTTCTTTATGATCGTTTACCTGATATTGGCTAAGTGCTTTATTCAGCTCTATCTTTAGACGAGCGGGAAATAATGAATTAAAGTTATGGAGACTTATTTCACCAAGGTTCAGGGTTAATTTCTCTAAAGAGATATCTTGATGAATGTTATATTCATCAAAATAGGAATTGAGTAATTTATTTATACTGGTTTGATTAAGCAGGGAGCCATGCAATACTTTTTTAGCCACCTGTTGACTGTCAGCCTCAATAGTAATGGTAATCTGATTTAACAGATTTGGCTCCGAAGTCATATCGATATTTCCTTGGTAATGAGTAAATAATAGGTAATTTAAGTCTGTATTTGTAGAATAGAATTAGAGTTTCATAATAAAGGCTAATAAATAATAAGGCGGAATTACATCAACGCTATGATTATGTGAAGAGGATGATGCTGTTGCCGGGTGATCATGTCCTTTGCCTCCTCCTGTGTTTGATGTATATGGGTGATAATCTTCTCCGGTTGAAGGATAACACCATATTGAACTGTTTTCTCTATTATTTATTTGATAACTGGTTTGTGAGAAAGAGGCATAATTATATTTTATTCCTCGATTCTGATTATAAGGCATACCCCCAATATGTTTATGACTAGGTATGTGTGATTCTTCTAATATAGTATCTTCCACAGTAACACTTACCGAAATTGTCTTTGATGTTGTATCTTTGAAAAAATTTTTTCCATTACCACTACCATTGGCTTTATCGCTATTTCCTTTATCAGAAAAGTTATTTCCACACATGACAAAACGACTTCTTAAATCTGGGGTTCCCTGCGTTCCATCGCAAAAAGCCCATCCAGGAGGAGCGCTATCACCAGAGAACATTACAATCATTCCTCTGGGGAGTACTTTATTGGGATCAATACTGACACCGTTTGAATTAACTGTGATACCGTTACCGGCTTTGACTGATACTGTCTGGTTACCTACAATAATGCCATCACCCTGACCAATTGTTATTCCACCAGATCTGTCAATCAGACCATCATTAAGTTCTACAGAGAAAACATTATTTCTGAGTCTTAATGAAGAATAACGGGAATTTTTAGTTTCCCCAATATTTAAACTGACTCCGTTACTGTCTACCTTAATACCTTCACCAGCTTTAACTTTTATCCCTTCATTAACTATTTCAATACCGTAATGATTATCGACTTCAAGTTTATCGTTGTTAATTCTCAATCCTCTGCCGGTATTGACTGCTAATCCGCTATTATCAGCTAATAAGCTTTTATTTTTGATTTTTACGCTCACACCATTGTTATCAGCTTGTAAGCCGCCGCTAGAGTTAACCTTTACCGCTAGTCCGCTATTATTATTCAGAACTAAGGCTGAATTTGGATTATCCGTCTGATCGGGCGCTTTACCAACAGCCCGGCGGCCCATATCAGCAATATTAATTAGGTCGGCATAATCGGTTTGTAATGGAATACTGCCTTCTTTGAAGCGTTTTTTTAAATTATCTGCTGATGGGCCATTTGATTTGATATTTTCCATATTGGATTCTGCATTAGATAGATTAGGTTTTTTTTCCATTTTTATTACCTTATATATGATATTGAATTATTCTGATTTAAATGTCTTGTATACCCTTCATCCTTCAAATTGCTGCTTTGTTGGCTGCTTTCACTTACCCCAGTCACATAGTTATCTATGCTCCTGGGGATGCGTTCACTTGCCGCCGCGCTGCAACTTGAAATCTATTGGGTATAGATGTTTCTGTATAATTAAACAGGAAGAGATATTTAATGTTAAAATAAATTTTTTGTGATGATATATTCATTTGTTTTTATATGGGATAAATTAATTTCTATTTTTGATATTATTTTTATTAATCATTGCATTTAGTTTAGTTATTCCTCCGGTATAAGGTACATATAATAATTGATCACTTTTTATGACTTCTTCATTCCATTTATCTCCAGACTTACCAATTACCTCAATACGTTGCTGTTCAGTGGCAATTCGCATATTACCAATACCGGTTGCATCAGAAGGTAGGCGTCCCAAGGTTAAGGTTTCTAAAATATGATATGCCTCGTCCCCTAAAGGTGCGCCATTGTTTTGCCAACGTTTATAGCTGCTGGCAAAATCTTTAAAATGTTCCGGTGATAGCCAGTGAATAATCATCGAAATATGCGCGGGAAATTCAGCGAGAATCTCCTTTTTCACCCAAGACTCCAGCTTGTAAGGGTCAACTTTGTTATTCTCAATTAACTGACGATTAACGACCACACTGACCACAAATGAAAAGCGATCGGCCAAGGCGTACTTTTCGCTGGAGAAGTACCAGCGATAGCGCCATGCTTCGGTCTCTTTTGGAAAGTCTTTATGCTGTGAGTTTTGATTGCGTTTAATTAATATCTTGCCTTGAATACGATCAAATTTAACCACCCGTGCTTTGAGTTCATATTCAGGCGGTTCAGGGAGAATTGTACGAGCTGATATTTTTTGGGTTGGCCCAGATGGGGTAATGACATATTTCAGGGTGATTTCATCATCGACTTCGATCATGGCAGGGAAGGGGCTTTGAGCACTGGAAGTAATCCAACGTTCATCTTCGGTAACATTTTTATATGTCTCATCGGCATAAACCAATTGATAATCCATATCTTCCAGCCACACTGGGCTATTTTGCCAGCGCAGATTACCATCATTAAATGCCAGTCTTATTCTGTCAAGATTGCGTTCCAAATCGCTACTGTTACGGGTGTTAATGGAGAATGAATTTCCTGTCACTTCGGTGATCATTTGGCCCCGTAATATAAACTCTCTATCACCTTCAATAATAATCAGGTTAATTACCTGACCTTGTAATAACCGACCTGCAATACCTTGCTGGGTGATGATGAGTTGATGATTTTTAAAGCCTGAATTCTCTTCAATTATCTTTAGATCGTCAGGTTTATGTTTATCATTGAATTTCGCATCGGGTTTTATTGGTAAAAGCTGACGATGCTCAATTAAATAGAAAGGCAGGTTAGCCAGATCGGGTGTGTCGCTGAAACATTCTCCGCCCAAACCTAACCGGGCAGCAATTCGTTTTTGTAGCGCCGACACTTTATCAATCCGAATATTATTACGTTGATAGATTAGTTCGGGTTGTTGAGCCAGATAGCCTTGCTGAGTAGACAGAAAATCTTTGAAACCCAACAGTGAGTTTGATGTGAGTGGTCTGGCGGCAAGTTGAGCACCAAAATAGCCTAACAGATGATTCAGAATTGTCGCCTCTTTTATATAGTTTGACTTCTGAATATGGTTATCAGTATAGATTTGTGAATCACGGCTTAGTTTTGCGGTTAAATCAGCAATGATCTGTTGATGAACGTTGTCACTGACCGTATTGGCTTTAAAAGGCCACTGCACACCATGTACCGTTTCCCCTCGTTGTTTAAAGGCCAGTAATTTCGGTAACAGGGCCAGTTCGGCACAGCCGTTAGCCAGCATTTGTTCAAATGGCAGCATAAATTGGTGCAACTGCACTTGCTGTGGAGTTGGTTTACTGGTCTGCAATCCATAGCAGGCAGGTAATTTATGACTCACTGGATAGTAATCCAGGACTTTACGATATTTACCCCAATGCAGTAATTCTGGCTGTGTATCAATCAGTGGCTCCGCAATAAGCTTTTCCTCTATATCTTGTTTAGAAACGCTAATTTTAACGCCCCCTTTGGCGGTAATGGTAAGCGGGCTGTTTACTGAGGTAATTAATGCCAGTGGATCGTTGCCCCATAATCTGGGGTAATATCCCTGAGTGATTTTCCAGGACCAATTATCGTCCGACAATTGAGTAATAGTTTTGTCGTGATTAGCTAATGCCAGCCGGGTTACACTTTGAATACCTTTAATCGCTAATAATCGGTTAACCAGATGGCTGAGATTTAATACGGTAGCGCCGGTGTAATCTTTGACTTGAGGTAATGTCGGTATCCAACCGTGATGTAAATAAGGGCCGGAAAATATCTCTTCATGATTGTAACCCTGATCTTTCATGACTTGAGTGGTATAACGTTCGGGTTTTGCCAGCACCATCTGTTCCGCCGTCATATAAACTTGGGCGAAAATGTCGGCAAAATCGATGACGTTCTCTTCAAGTTCAATATCAATCTGCAAAGGGAGATCAGTAGGTTGCAGCCAGATAATGTGACTGACGGATTCCCCCAGATTACGGTTATCTTTTAGGAAAGCGTGGAGCTTTTCCTGAGCCAGCTTATTATCGGCCTGCGTTTCCCGGTTAGGGAGTAAATAGAGCCAGTAATTTCCTCTTAGCGCTAATTGGCTGTCTGATCCGGAGTTTTTAAAGCTATATTCACGTTTCTGTTTGTTATACCAATATTGATAACGTTGATTTTCAGGTTCACGAATTAATTGGACATCATTAAAGAAAAAATAATCTTCGTGGGTGTCATTAATCGTGTCACTGCTGTGCAGGTCTAGCAAAGCCCGGCGATAATCCTCCGCGGTGATGGGGCCACAGGTCAGCGTTTGTTGTGGGCCAAATTCTTGGGGGAAAATACCGTCGCCGGGTATCTGTTCCTCTGGCTTTGGAGTAAGAAGATCTCTCAGTGGTAATGAGTGGCGATAGGCCAGATCGGAGGCACCATAACAACAGGCTTCCAATAAGGTGATACCGGGATCATTTTCACTGGTATTGCTCCAGCATTGGCCGGATTGCTGCTCAATCACCGTTTTGGCCTGAGTGAGTAAGGCATCGAAGGTAATATCGTCTTTGACGATGGGAAACAGGGCATCCTGATGATTCATTGGTTAACTCCTTGGTTTAAGGGGCGCGGCTCTGGCCAGACTAAAATCAGCACTTCATCATCGGCGGCTTCGATACTTTTACCCACGGCACCGGTGACTCGGTTAGCGATGGTTATGCTTAAATCGGTGACGCGTTCCACCAGAGGAGATTGCTGGATCGTGGCTAATAACTGGTAATAATCAATGCGATTACCGGTTGTCACGCCGATAGCGGCATTTTCGCCCCACGGCATATATTTGCGGCTTAACTCCTGTTGTAGCTGATGATATCCGTAGTCGGGGTTAACACCTGCGATAAAGGTCACTTGGTAGTTCACATTAACGTCAACGTAAGTGGGATTGCTGATCTCAAGGGTTGCCCAAGGGCTGCTGAGTTGTTTGATCCATTCGACCATCTCTGCCAGCCGAGCGGGGTTTAATTTTGGACGCAGCGCATCATCGTTATCTTTGTAACGGCTGTCAGGAATCACAATCAGTTGCTGTTTTTCCGGTGCCGGGATTTTGGTTAATTCACTGGCAGAAGGGTATTTGACATCAAACAGGCTGATAAATTGCTCTTTTAATAAAGTGACAATGTTGCCCCAACTCAGCGCCCGGTTACGGTGAGATAGCCGGGCAGGGAGTCGGGTCAGGAAGGCTTGTTCGGTTTCTGGCGGGCGACCGTTCCACGAGGCCCAAGGTTGAGTTATTTCATCGATTCCAACAGATGAGTTCACCGGCTGTTTAATGCTGCCGACAGCTAATCCATTTAGCAAGTGATCCGACTCAATGGTTTCTGCGTTAATTAGAGTAGCGGTTATAGCGTTATACAACAGTCCTTTAATTCTTGGATAATTAGGCGGTTTTTCACCAGATACCGTTGGTACCATCTCAGCTTTTAGCCAGTATTTATCTGTTGGCATTAGAGAGGTTTGATTTGAAGCGTTTTGTGGTAACAAAGTTCGCAAAGTTCCCCGATCAAACAGGTTGCGGGTTTGGTCGTGAACCAGTTGGGTTAATGACTGCCATGTATTGTCTTTATTAAGATAAAACCAGGATATGGAGAATTCCTCAAAGCCGTCTAACTGCCAGTATAGAGATAACGTTTGCCCCGGTAATACATCGGTAAAGCCTAAATAGAATGTATTATTGGCTAGTGATGATATATTTGCTTCTCCCCAATTTATGGTGGTAGATTGAACTTTGACATCATGGGATGTTTCGCTAAAAAGTTTAATACCGTTTTCAGGTAATTTAATATTATCTGAGTGGCTTAATATTATTGCCGATTTCCAGTCGGTGTTATCTTTCCGATGCCAACGCAGATCGGTCAATTTTCCTTGATTCGCTAATAGATCGGTATCTGATGCATATTGTAACGGATTTCCGGCGCTATCCTGTCCGGCATCAAATAGGGTTCCTTTAGGGATAAAATATTCTGCATTATCTGTATTTAAGGTAATGCTTAAAGCAACGCTATCTGCTTGCGCTTTTTTAGGTTTCAGCCCCAATAATTCCCGGTAGTAAAGATTACGGTGCCGGGCCGGAAAAGTATTTAATAATCGATTAGTTGTTTCTAATAATTTTAAAAAAGCCAAAACAAAAGCTTGATGGGCCGGTAAAAAGCCATCCGCCTTATTAACATTTTGGTAAATGTCGGCTAATTGTTGAGGATGATTTGCTTGAATAAAGTAAAAGCTATCCCAGAACTGTTTTTTCTCTTGATCAAAAGGAATTTTTTCAGCATAAGCTTTAAGCCAGTTTAAAATATCTAGCGTGCTTCTTTCATCAAGTTTAAATTCAGTATCTGGCACAATTGCAGAGAGTTTATTTTCTAACTCAGCCTGTCCCATATTTTACCACCTGTTATGCAATTATTCCCGATATACCCTTCATCTTTCAAGCTGCTGCTTTGTTGGCAGCTTTCACTCATCCCAGTCACATAGTTATCTATGCTCCTGGGGATTCGTTCACTTGCCGCCGCGCTGCAACTTGAAATCTATTAGGTATAGATTTTCAGGGGATCGTGATTATTTAAAATTAAAGTTGGAAAAATTATTTATCCGGCAGTGACCGCATATTGACTGGCAATAAAACGGCCTTTGCCCATACTGGGGGCTGTTACATCCGGGCCACTCGATGGATTATTGGCTGGCTGTGTCGGGGTAAAACAGGCGATAAATTGTTGTCCGACTACAATCACCGTGACTGGACTACGGCAGAAGTTTACCTGCTGGCTGGCATCCAATTGAGCAATGGTGACTATTCCCATGCCGGGAACCGGGTGGCTTGGGGTAATATATTGCGCTTGCAGTTGGACCTTTTTTTCATCACCCACTATGACGATCTTTTTGCCTTGAATTTTGACGTGTCCGCTACCCCGGATGGTTGCTGGCCCCAGAATGGTGACTTGTCGGTTGCCAAATAACGGTTCGAACAGCAAATTGTCGCCATCCACCACCAGTTGTTTGCTCATAAACTCACCTGTACCCGGCCTTCATTAACTTCAAGGGCGCCTTCAATTTGCTGGCCGATTTCGCTGCCTCTCAAGATGTAAGTGACCTGAATATGCAAGGTATTGGGCATGTCTATTCTCTGATTTACCTGGATCTCGCTGATATCGGCGCGGGGTTCATAGCGCAATACTCGTTCTTCAATACGGGTTTGAATTTCGACCATCATTTCGTCACGGATATTGGCAAACAGATAATCATTCAGGCCGCAACCATAATTCTCATGCATAATTCGTTCGCCGGGTTCGGTGAGAAAAAGAATTTTCATATTTTGGCGAACGTTTTCTGCCCCTTCCGCTATTGCTACGCCGGTTGCTATTTCAGGATGCGCATTATCTTTGATAGAAAATTGCGGCGGAAAGGCCCAACCCCGACCATAAATATCGGCTAATACTGTGTTGGTTAATACTGTGTTTGTCATCTCATTACCTTAATTATTGGGTTAAATTAATTTTCGCACCTTTAATATCCACCCCGGATTTCCCGGAAGCAGACAGCGATTTTTGGGCCTCTATTTTAATTTCCTGAGCATTGGTAATGAGGTTTTTAGTCGAATTAAGCGTGATATCTTTATCTTGTTGCAGAGATAAGGTATGTTTTCCGCTATTTAATGCGAGGGTTTTATCTTTATTATTAAATAATAATTCCTGCTGGTTCTCCCCCTGTTTAATCACTAAGGTTTTCACCGGATTTTTTTCACTCGGTTCTAACGGTGCCTTGTTTTTAGGGTTGTGCATGGAGCCTAATATCACTGGGAAGCGGGGATCACATTCAAAGAAGCCGATAATCACCTCATCCCCCGGTTCCGGGTAGAAGCAGAAGCCGCTTTCATGGCTGGCGTAAGGTTTACCCAGGCGGGCGAAAAGGGTGCCGTTGGTTAAGTTTAAGGCCGGTATTTTGACCGGAATACGACCTAATGACTGGCTATCTCGCTGGTATTTTTCCACGATCCCGACATGCAGCTCTTTCGCCTGCGGTATAACTTGCTCTGTTTCCGGTAGTAGCCCCAGCGTTAGCCGGGTACGCCAGCCTTGCCGCTGATTGATGGTCTGACTGACGCCGGTGATAATCGCCTGACCATCCATCCCCTGACCAAAGCCGTTTAATGCCAGCACATCACCGACGTGATAACGGTTATTGCCTTCGACCTCAAAATTACCGGAGACGTTATGACTTCGGCGGTTATTCAGGATACCTTGAGCAAGCTGTTTGGCCTGTTCATTGTCCAGCGGATGGCTGAAAACCCATTGCCATGCTTGGTTGGTCAATGATGTCAGGTTATCTGTGGCGAGTTGATTGCGACCCAGTCCGCTGCTTTTTGCCTGATGGGCTTGAGACAGTTTTTGTTGGGCGATATCCCAGGATTGTACACTCACGGTTTTGGGGCTACGTTGATTATCCCATTGTAAATTAGCCTCAAATAACACCGCATCCTGATGGTTAGCCCGCTGGTGGATGGTATGTACGGTTGACCGATTCAGTGATTCCGGGGAAACCAGCGTCACGCTATCGTTACCGGGCAGTAGCCAGGTGTGGGTCGCGAACAGCCGATTTTTTAGAAAAGCCCAGTCATTACAGCGAAACTGCACCATTTGTTCATGCACCGTTTTAAGCTGCGGGGCTTGTTTTATCGTGACAGGGATACCCGCTTGGCTAAACAGCTTCTTGATAATCGCCTCATCACTCTGTTTGTTGAACAGTTGCGAGTGGAAGTTGTGAGTTAATTTTTGCAACGCATGCTTGGCGGTCAAAGTAATGATGCTGTCCTGACCTTTAAGCCCCAGTGCTTGTCGAACGATGATCCCCTTAAACACCACGGTTTTTTCGATCTGTACGCTAAGTTGATGATTGGGGCGGCAACTTGCCAGTTCAGCTTGTGCCTTGGCATCAAAAATATGGCTGGCATCACCGGCGATCCCCAAAGTAATGTTGGCCGAAGGGATGCCATTAATGTGATGGTTAACGGTCAGACTGATAACCGTAAATTGATTGAGGGCTTTGCCATCGATTTTGATCGTTATCGTCGGTATCTTCATGCTTTCCCCTGTGCTTGCAACGTTTGTCCGGGGATAAAGTCATCAAGATTATCCAGACCGTTTTGCCAGGCCAGCGAGAGATAATCAATCCCACCCGCCAAAGACGCTCCGGCGCCTAAGGCGATCAATGGCAGGGAGAGCATATCCGTTACGTTAACCGCAGTCGCCGGGGGAGATTTTAATTGCTGCTCGGTGGCTTGAATAACCAAGCTTTCATCTGCCACCAGAGATAGGGTCGCGCTGGCCCGCAACGGTGTGGCATCCCGGTCGAACAGGGTGTAATGAATGCTGAGGCCACTGGCGCGGCAGGCAAAATAGCCTTTGTTTTCCCAACGCATTTTGCCCCATTTGATGTTAAGAAAGTGGGGAACGTGAGTACTGGCATCCACGGCACATAAGGCTTTTAGCGTTGCCAGTTGGGTTTCTACCGGCGTGTTGTTGCCGGGCATGGTGGCATCAAATAACAGGATTAATGATAGACCCGCCGGTTGGGATAACACATAGCGGCTGCTTTGGCTGGCACTGTTAATGCTTTCATCCTGCTGATAACGGGTTTGATAATCGAGCTGGATGACATCAGGGTTATACATCGCCTGTAAACTGCCTACGGAGATTTTCCCCTCGCGGTCTTTGAAGGCGGTGAGGGTGAGTTTGGACAGGCTGCGTTCAATTAAGCTCATAATGACCTCCTGTTTCACGCAATGCATCTAATACTGCTTGTTTCACCTTTTCAATCAGGTGGGCGTTATCCAGCGCTTCCTGCGCCAGTGTTCGTGGAGTGACCGAGTGACTCGCTGAATCGGTGACTTTGGCCTGAATAATCAACTCCTTAATTTCAACAGTCATGCTTTCACTCCTAACCAGCGCATATCCTGATAACGTAATTCCAGTGCATTCACCAAAACGGTATTGCTATTGGCATCAAGGTCGCCGGTAGACCAGCGAACCGGCAGGGCGTTACTTAATGTCCAGCTTGCTACGGGAACTGAATGTTCATTCAGTAGCATGATGACCACATCGGCATACACCGCTTTCTCGCCGCGCAGGACGCGATCAAATACCCAGGTCAGCGGCGTAACGGTCATCACGCCGCGTTCCAGCACCAAACTGCCGTGTTGGATCTTCTCGGCTAGCCAAACGTTTCTGGCATTTTCTCCGCCCTGACTGTGTTGGGTGGTTTGCAGTTCGCGGCTGAGGCCCGATATTCGTTGGAAGGCAATGTCGAGTGGGCTAGGGATGTTGTTAAACAGAAAACTGGCGATAAAACGGTGTGACACCGACGGGGTGTATAAGTTGTTCATATTTTGCCCCTGTTTAATGGGTGATGCCGGTACGGGTATCAAATGTCAGACTCAGCTCAATAAATTCCGCCGGAATTAATAGCGCCAGCCTGATCTTCATGATCATTTTCCCGGCCCGCAGATCCGCTTCGCTCATCGATTCATCAACGCCCAGTAACACCTCAAAGGCTTGATCTTCCTGAGTGCCCCGTAGCCCGCCATTTAGCCATAACTGACGTAACCAGTTGTAAGCCTGACCTTTAAACTTCATCCAGGTGATGGCGTTATTCGGTTCAAACACAAAGGCTCGGCCCAGTTGAGTCATATGGGCTTCGATATAGGAAACCAGACGGCGTGTCTGGATATAGCGCCAAGGAGAGTCGGGGGTGTTGTCCAGCGTGCGGCATCCCCAGATCTTTATCCCTTTGCCGGGAAAACTACGCACCAGATTCAGTGAGGTGCCATCCTGATTAAACAGGGCATCTGCTTCAATATAAGAGCGTATTGGGCTTATCACCTTGGCTAATGCGACGTTCGCGGGAGCGTGCCAGACCGCCATTTGGTTATCGTTACGCTGAATAATGGCGGCCACCGCCGCAGTCGGCGAAAGAACAACAGACCGATCTTGTTCCTGATAGGCACTGTTCAATCTTGGCCAGTATACGGCACCCCATTGCCGATCACTGGAAGAGAGCTGCGTTAAACATTCCGCAGCCAATGCGGGATCATCGGGGGCATCCAGCAATCCCATGATGCCACGTCGGCGCTGGCAGAGGTTAAGTACTGATTGCCAAAATTGTAGCCAGAACTGAATCTTGTCGTATTGATCGATTTCTGAATCGGGAGCATCCATCTGATTCAGATAGACAATATCGGGGACCACAATCAGCGTGATAGCACTCTGTGCCGCAATCGCTTGTTTAACCCAATCTTGTTGTAGGGTAAAGCTCAATGATTGAAAATTGCCGCGTGGTTCATCAGATCCTAACGACAGTACATAGGCTTGTTGACCCCCGTTGTCAAAAAAGTGACGCACGGAATAGTACGTTAATCCTGATTCACCAAATGACAGGGTAAAGTCGGTCAGGCTATTTAACTTGACGGCGGTTTGGTTGTCTGGACTTTTTGCGGTGTAACCAATAAAAACCGGTATACCGATAAATGCCTCATCTTGTGGCTGGGATATCAGGTTCTCCGTGATAGTGACGCCGGGCTGTGTGATTTCCATTCTCGGTTCCTCAATAGAACAGGCGCGGCGAACCGCGCCTCAGTACGGTTACGGTGTTACATTTTGCGAAAATTGCAGGATGATAAATTCAGCCGGACGGACCGCTGCCATGCCAACTTTGACGATCATTTTGCCTTGCTTAATATCAGTGTCGGACATGGTGACACCTTGACCAATCTGGACAAAATAGGCTTCCTGCGGGCTATTACCGGCCAGCGCTCCTTGTTGCCAGAGTTGATGCAGATAGTTATCAATGGCTGACCGAACGCGTTCCCAAGTAGGTTGGCTATTGGGTTCAAAAACGGCAAATCGCATGGCTTGCTTGATATCCCGTTCTGCCGCATTAAATAAACGCCGAACCGGAATGTAGCGCCAGTTGTCATCATCTTGCAGAGTACGAGCGCCCCAGACGACAAATCCTTTGTTACTGAAATAACGGATAGCATTGATGCCTTTTTGATTTATGGTGCTTTGTTCATTGTCGCTGAGCCGATCCGCTACATCACTAATTTCGCTGAGAACAACATTCGCCGGTGCTTTCCAGACGCCGCGGCTGGCGTCAGTGGCGCAATAGACACCAGCCATGACTGCACTGGCAGGAATGAGGTTTTTGTTCTCTGCAATTTTTTGTTCTATTGCCTTGGTAACTTGTGTATGGAGTTTTGGGTTTTGCTTTTTGAGTTCTGCCAGATGGGTAACTTTTTCATCCCGATAACCTTCAACTGCAATGGTACTCTTTTCCACCTGAATAAGTTGTGAGACTTTAACCGCAGGATAATAAGTTGCGGTTTGTGATTGCAGGCTAACATTGAGTGCGGTTTCTTTATCCTGATTATCAGCGATAAGAAAATATCCTGCCTTTAATAAAGGGGTCAGGCTGCCATATATTGCACTCTGATAAGAAGAATCCCGTTCAGGGCAGACGATCAAGGTAATTTCTAAAGCCTGCTCAATTAATTCAGGAATTAATGCCAGAGTAGTATCTTTGGTATCAGCAATTGGCAGGATATAGCAGGGACCGCCACCATTTTGGAAATAAAGTTTTAAAGCATCACTGCTTGTTGTGTAGGTGACGGCAGTTATATTGTAAGAATCACTGTTATTTTTATCGTCTGTATCAAGCGTACTCTTTTGGGCGGCAAAAGTTTCTACATTGCTTTTGGCTTTTGTATTGTTTTCGGTTTCTGCATCGTCCTTGGTTTTTACATTATTTTCAGTTTCTACATTGTCCTTATCTTTTGTATTATTTTCGGTTTTTTCATTACCTTCGTTTTTCTCAGGAACGGAAGGGGCTGGTGGCGGAGTAGGTTCAGTTAATTTGATTGCTACCGACCTAATACAACCCACATGAAACTGGTTAGTAAAATCTAACCAGCTACTCACGCGTGTTATTTGTGGTGTTGCGCTGATTTTTTTCGGTGAGAAACGGCCAATAAAAACCGGGATTGCCGTATTCCCTTGGCTAACGGAGAGAGCCAGTGATGCATCTTCTTCAATATAGACGCCAGGATAGGTTGGTGTTGTTGGCATGTTGCCTCCGATTATTGAGCGATATTCTGCGTAAATTGCAAGATAATAAATTCGGCTGGACGAACTGCCGCCAGACCCACTTTGACAATCATTTTGCCCTGCTTGATATCGTCATCGGTCATGGTGAGACCTTTACCGATCTGGACGAAGTAAGCCTGTTCGGCTTTGTTACCCATTAAGCCGCCTTGCTGCCACAGGGCATAGAGATAGTTATCGATAGCGCGGTGAACCGCTTTCCAGGTGGGTTGGCTGTTGGGTTCAAATACCATAGCACTCATGGCATTTTTAATATTTTTCTCTGCACTGTTAAACAGACGGCGAACCGGGATATAACGCCAGTTATCGTTGTCCTCAAGTGTACGAGCCCCCCAAACCAGCGTGCCGCTCTTAGGAAAGGTACGGATCATATTCAGTGCCCTGCCTTGGTTATATTTCGTTTGCAGGTCGTCGGTTACCGGGTATTTAGGTTGTAATCCTCCTTGAATAGGAACGTTAGCAGGCGCTTTCCAGACCCCTCGGCTGTTATCGACACTGGCATAAATACCGGCCATCACTGCACTGGGCGGAATATCAATGGCGGCTTTATTTTCTCCCCATTCAGCGGTTAGCCAAGGGTAGTAAACTGCGCCATAAGCGGTAGGAGAATAAAGTTTGAGGACTTTTTCTGGTTCTTTTATGTCAGTATCATTTTGTGGGCCATCAAAAATGGCAAATAATCCTTTGCCCGGCTGGCAAAGTGTACTTACTGCATCTTTAATTTCTTCGCCGGTGGCAACCAGTAATGTCACATCGTCGAGTTTTGGCACTTGTGTTTCTAAGTCTTTAGTTTTGACGAGATAGCAATATCCACCACCGTTAATAAAATAAGCACGCAGTGAAACGTCGAGGATATTCTTGGGATTAAATGGTTCGCCTTTTAATGTTAAATAGTTCATCCAACTACTAACACGAATATAGAGTTTATCTGATATTGATGAACCGTTGTTTGCAACAGCAAAGACCGGCACTGCTGTTGCACTGGAACGAATGGAGAGTGCGGGTGAAGCGTCCTCTTCAATATAAACGCCGGGATATGTTGGTACCGTTGGCATGTAGCCTCCAATTATTATGCAATATTCTGAGTAAACCGCTTTATAAATGCGCCTTAAGCTGCTTGAATGGTGACTCGATCTGCGGTCAGGCTAATTTCCTGAACAGCAACTTCGTTGCTGGTGGCATCAAAAGCAGGAGCGGTTAATGAAGTTGGGAAAGCATTTGCCACGCTCCAGGTCATTAAAATTTCAGTACCGGCTTCGTTAGTCAGGCTAATTGAAATATCTTTTTTCTCGACCCGATTAAGTTGAATAGAATTAAGCCAATCAAAAAGTTTAGTATCACCGGAGAAGACACCTTTACGCAGGGTAATATTGATCGCCTGACGTTGGCCGGGCATTTTATAATAATTGCCTGTGCCGTCTTTATATTCGATGACGTCATGAGAAATATCGAGCCCGGAAACGCTGTTAAAGGGGACTTTTTCATCACCGATTGAGACAATGAAGCGGTAAGTAGGGATAGGATATTCAACAGCGATTTGTTCTGGAGTTGTAGACATAATTTTTTCCTTATTGGTTATTTACGTTTAAAAGATAAACAAAGTGTTATTGCTTTATTTTGATTAACACTGAGGTTTTGACTAGCACTGAGCTATGGGTATAGCTACCGCAGCAACCTGACATATAGGTTATTATTTATACTGAAAAAATTTACTTCGCGATTATTTAGTTCGCATTTAATAAAGCGGCATGATTATAAGTAATGAATCTTTAGAGGGAATATTAATTAATAATGAAGGCTAATTATTAATTGGTATGGTAGAGGTTAACCATTTTAGGTATTTGTGCTGTTTTATTTGGTTTTAGGGGTAGAGAAATTATGAATGGAGAATTATTTTCTGTTTCATCGATTAATTTATGATCAAAAAATCGATAGGTAAGTATGATTATACAAATCGCTATAGGAGAAAATAATCTTGGTGGTATAAGAGGAAAAGTATCTCTTCCGATTAGAGAAGAAAAAGATAGTCTTATTGCAGTGCTAATAAAATGGATTTTTTACGGTAGTAATAAATAGATAAAATGAAATCATGTTTGAAGTTAGATTGTTTCTTTAGGGCGACAGATAATACGTCTATTATAGTTTGAAATTTGAAATCAATATTAATTATGTTCAGTAATTGGTACTTTTTTGATTACTTATTGATTATGAGATTTAGTAGTAATTCGATTTAATCGATTTTCTACGAAGTTCAGTAAATAGTTAAAATTGATATTTGTTCATTAAGACAATAATTGGTTTATTATAAAATTATAATTTTTTTTATAAACCGTGATTTTGTTTCCGCAAACAACTCACCTAATCGCGTTCCCCATGCTCTTAAGGTGTCATTTTGCTCCCTATAAATAAGAACAAAAATGCCGATTTTGAATATCGGCATTTTTCTGTGAAAAAGAAGATTAATTTAATGCTTTAACGCTTCAATTTTATCCCGGCTCAGTCCGGTACTGGTGACAATAATATCCAGGCTAACGCCATGCCGTAATAAGGCTTGAGCCGTTTCCACTTTACCTTTCTCTCGGCCTAGTTCAATACCTTCCTCCCGGCCTAGTCCAATACCTTCCTCTCGGCCTAGTTCAATACCTTCCTCTCGGCCTTGCTCAATACCTCGCTCAAGCCCTTTTTGTTCAAGCTGTTCTGCAATAGTCATCAACATCGTTTCATGCTCCGGAGATTGTTCAATCAATTGATGGACAAATTGGGAGAGATCCAGCGTATGTCCATTCAGTAAAATATAGCGTAACACCACATTGCGCTGCTCGGCTGTATTATACCCTGCATTCAAGAGTTCCACCAATTGGGGGACCCATTCCAGCATATCCCGACATCGGATGTGTTTTTGCACCAGCTCCATCAGGGCAACGCCTTTATGTGTCAGGATTTCTTCATCGCTGAGCACACTGACGTCCACTAACGGAAACGCCTGACGGTATAAGCGAGCAGCTTGTTCAGGGAGCGTAAAACAATCCAGCCACCGGTTTGAGTAAGGATAAGGACGAACCTCACCATGATAAAACAGCAGAGGCGCCACCAAAGGGAGTTCAGTATGGCCTTTTTTCAGGTGAGCCGCCATGGCTGACATGGCGTAATACATCAACCGCCAGGCCATCAATGGGTCAGGAGTGGACTGATGTTCAATCAGACAACAGATATAGCCTTGTCCTCGAACTGTTTTAACCGAGTACAGCACATCACTGTGCAGTTGACGTAAATGCCGGTCCACAAAACTGCCGGGTTCCAGTTTCAATGTGGCTAAATCACACAACGACTGGACCTCTTCGGGCAGATAAAGGGATAAAAATTCCCTGGCCGTTTCGGGCTGCGTTAAAAAATGCTTGAATAATGCATCATGGTGAGGCCGTTTTTCTTTCTTTGCCACAATCTGTTTCTCTGTCTTATCAGTTAGTCATTACCACTCATTGTCAAGGTATAGTATTTCTACCAAGTTACAAAAAACATTGTTTCAGATTTCCTCAGGCAAATCTTTACCGAATACATTAATATAAAAGCCTAAAGAATAAAATACTATATACCCGTCATCTTTCAAGTTGCTTCTTTGTTGGCTGCACTCACTCACCCCGGTCACATAGTTCTCTATGCTCCCGGGGATTCGCTCCCTTGCCGTCGCGATGCATCTTGAAATCCATAGGGTATAAAATAAAAAACGAGAAAATATTATATTTACAACAACTACTCAATGAAAGTTATTTATTTAAGTAAGTTTTTAACTTACATTCGCATAATAATAACCATTTTATCAAAGCATCGATTACTTATATTTACGTTAATATTGGATGTTCAGAACGCAAAAATTTAACTGAACTCCCTTCAGATGATCTATTATTTTGAAATGTTACTTAGGAAGCAACAAAACCTTTGCTTCATTGAGCTTTAATTTTATCAATTTACTTCTGTACATTTTGCTGTTGCTGACTGGAATGATAACGTACTACAGTATTTTGTTTATTTGGACTGCTAATTCGTTTTGGTGGCTTGGTAATGAACACCGAGATTCCTTGTTTTTAAATAATATTATTATTGCGCGTTTTCCTATTGGTATCTTTAATGGCAGGTTCGGTTTTATTCTTAAAATGATGATTCCTCTGACATTAATTGCGAATCCTGCTGCTATGGCGTTAATTGGAAATGTTGGATGGGAATTAGGAATAATGTCGGTTTTCATTTCGCTTTTTTTCTTAACCCTATCATAAGCCAGAACGTCTCGATATTACGTCACAATCTCTTGTAAAACAGACCACGCGGTGGTTTGAAAGGTAAAACGCTTTATGGGATTATTTTTGAAAAAATGAGAACGTAAAAATGCTCTATCTTTTGTCAGTGAGTCTGTACACTATTATGCTATTCCTCAACAATAGGATTATTTGCTTTTTTTATTTCTTCTTTTATTGCCGGCAGCAATGCGAGCTTGTATCTCCTCTTGAGATAATGGTGTTTTAGCTGGTGATATTTGTGGCGTAATATCAAAAATATTCCTATCATCGAATTCAGGATGGTTAATAAATGGCAAATATCCGGCAGGAACAGTCAGTCTCCCTCGGTAATCACATGACTACATCTTATGCTTTACTTGATATTGAAACTAATGTAAAATCAGTCATTAATGATTAATCTGTTTGCACATAATACCACTTAATGGCTGATTTTAAGTTGAGAATAAAACCAGACTAGCCGGATTTTATTCTTACATTCTACTTTTTCCTCTTTTTCATATTTTTTTGATAGCTTACTATCAATATAATGGATATTATTATTGATAGCATTGATGATGTATCTAGATATAAATCCATAACATTCTCAATACCATATATTCCCCAAAAACTGGCGAATGATGTAATGAAGCTAGTCGGCGTTATCATATCTATGATTTTCATCGTTATAATGAAAATCACAGAAGCCGCTATTATGTATTTTATAAAAGATAAAGTTTTCTTCATCAGTTGGCGGATTCGACTAATAAGTGCAATTTTTCAGAAAGGCGGTCAGTTGCTATAGTAGGCACCTTTCCCGCCACAGGAAAATGCACTATGGCCTATACACAACTGACCGAGACAGAAAGATATCAGATTTCCAGTTTAAAAAAAGCGGGTTTTTCACAGCGTTTCATTGCTGAGTCACTTAAGCGAAGCCCATCGACCATCAGCAGAGAATTGAAGAGAAATCAAGAAGTCCAGACATACTGCCCCGAACAGGCTCATTTAAAGGGATTGGCTCGTCGTCATTTTGCTAAGAAAGCCGTGAAAATCACACCGGAAGTAAAAAAATGGATAAAACGGTTAATTTGGAAAGATTTAAGTCCTGAGCAGGTGGCTGATTATTTGAAGCAACATAAAGGGATATTTTTGCATCATGAGACGATTTATAGGCTGATTTATCAAGATAAAATAGAGGGGGGTGATTTATGGCAACATCTACGAATTGCTAGAAAACCCTATCGTAAACGCTATGGTTGCTATGAAAAAAGAGGCAAAATTAAAAATCGGGTCAGTATTGATAAGCGCCCGGAACTCGTTGATAAAAAAGAGCGTATCGGCGACTGGGAAGGTGATACGATAATTGGGAAAGATAAAAAAAGTGCCTTATTAACCCTGGTTGATCGTAAAACGCTGTATACAATTATTGTTAAACTGGATGGCAAGCGAGCATCAGAAGTCACGAAAGCGGTGGTGAAAGTATTATATCCGTTAAAACAAAGGGTTAAGACCATCACCTTCGATAACGGTTTGGAGTTCGCAGATCATGAAACCATGAGTAAAAAATTAGAAACCGAAATTTACTTTGCCCACCCTTACTCGCCTTGGGAAAGAGGGATCAATGAGAATATCAACGGGTTAATTAACCTGAACTCTGGATAAAAAAATGGAACTAAGTGCCTGTTCCAAGATCAAAATTTTCGACCAAGAAAAAAACGACCTTATTAGGAACAGGCATGGATAAACTAGTTGAACTCTTCTGCGATGTCGATGATTTTTGCCGTGTATTCATTCCACTCTGGGAACAACAGTGTATCGAGGAAGGACATCGTCAACGCAGACGTCATGGCCGCATGAGTGCCAGCGAGATTATGACCATTGTGATTGCTTTTCATATGTCACATTATCGCGATTTCAAAAATTTCTACTTTGGACTAGTCCGACGATACCATCAACAAGACTTTCCCACCCTGCTCAGCTATACCCGGTTCTTAGGCGTCGTTTCCTCAGTTTTAGGACCGCTTTGTAGCTATTTGACGCAGGTGAAAGGGAAACCCACGGGACTCGCTTTTGTCGATTCCACAAGTATTCGTGTTTGTCATAACATTCGTATCCCTCGCCATAAGGTGTTTGACGGCATAGCGAAACGAGGAAAAGGGTCAATGGGATGGTTTTTCGGTTTTAAGCTGCATCTGATAGTCAATCATCAGGGAGAAATTGTGTCAGCCAAACTCACTCCGGGTAATGTCGATGATCGGGAGCCTGTCCGTGAGTTAGCAACGGGATTAACAGGAACGCTTTACGGCGACAAGGGATATATCAGTCAGGCTCTGTTTGATGATTTAAACGCAGCAGGGGTGACATTGATAACGGATACGCGCAGTAACATGAAGGCAAAAGCGCTCTCAGTGTGGGATAAGGTGATGTTATCAAAGCGTTTCAT